>CAIKKV010000036.1 GCA_903828035.1 uncultured bacterium | reverse complement strand
TGCAGGGCGGCGCGCACCTCCTCGCGGTCGAGGCGGGTGAGCCAGCGGCGGGCGAGCTCGGCCAGGGGGGTGGGGGCGGCGGCGTCGGCCGATAGAGCCAGGTAGACGGCGCGGGCCTCGGCGGGCTGGCCGGCGCGCAGAAGGCGCCAGGCCTGGACGGCCGGGGCGGCGGCGCGGTTGGGGCCGGGGGGAAGCGAGGCGGCGGCCTGCCCGGCCTGGGCGGCGAGGGCGACGTGGCCGGTGGGCGCGGCGAGGTGGAGCCGGAAGAGGCGGCCGAAGACGGCCTCGTCCGAGTCCGCCGCCAGGGCCGGCAACGCGAGCGCCAGGAGGAGCGGGAGGATGGCGGAGCGTTTATTGGGTAATCGCATACATCAGGATATTCTCGCCGACTTTCATGGCGCTGGCGTCGTCGTAGCCGAAGGCGTAGGGGCTCTGGGAAAGCTCCCAGCCCCCGGAAAGGCCGTAGGGGCTGTAGATCACGGCAAAGTGGCCCGAGAGATCCAGCCCCATCAGGCGCGGCTCGATGGCGTTTCGGTTGCCGAGCTGGGCGGCCAGGGCGGGGGTGACTCCGACCGAGGCGAGGGGGTTGGGCATGGTGAACAGGCCGTTTCGGAGCGGGATGGGGGCGAGCGGAACCCCGGGCAGCACGCGGGCGATTTCGCGCTGGAAGGCCGCGTCGAAGGCCTTGCGGCCGCAGCAGGCCTCGGCGAACAGGCAGCCGCCGCGCTTGAGGTATTCGCGCAGGGCCACGGCCTCCTCCTCCGTGAGGGTGAAGTCCTCGTGGCCGGTCATGTAGAGCAGCGGGCTGTCGAAAAGGCGGGGGTCGGTGAGCCGCAGTTCGGCGTGGGCGAACTTGACGGGGATTTCCGTCTTCTGGTTGAACTGGTTCAGCAGGACGGAGAGGCCGGCGTGGCGCGTCTTCCATTCGCCATCGTAGATGACCTGGGCCATGCTCATCTTGCCCATGGAGGGGGACGAGGCGTCGAGCAGCTTCATCGCGTGGGCGGCGCCCTTGGCCCAGGCGCGCTCCGCGATGGCGTAGGACATCAGGTTCACGCCGAGCTGGCGGGCCGACTCGATCGAGTAGCCCATCATCGTGTCGTCCTCCACGGCGTCCCACCCGATCTCCATGCCCCAGCGCGAGACGATGGCCACGGTGCGGCAGCCGATGGAGATGCCGTCGAACCAGGGCTCGGAGCCGCCGTAGCCGGCCTTGCGGACGCCGGAGCGGTAGTCGACGTGGTTGAGGTCGTAGTAGGAGTGGAACACGGGGTGATCGGGGCCGAGGCGGCGGGGCGGCGCTTCGGGGAAGATGGCCTGCAGCTCGGCGATGGCCGAGGTGTAGAACGGCTTGGAGCCCATGCCCGTGTTGAAAATCAGCATGCCCCCGGAGAGCAGGTACTGGCGGAGCCGCTCCCGCTCCTGGGGGGTGAAGGAGAAGTGGAAGTGGCCCGAGCGGTAGAGGATCGGGTTGCGGTCGGGGTCGAGGTCGACTTCCGCCAGCGATTTGACTTCGCAGACAAAGTGGACGTTGACGT
>CAIKKV010000035.1 GCA_903828035.1 uncultured bacterium | reverse complement strand
CGGTGACGTCCTTGAGGCCGGCAACTTCATCCGGCATGAGGTCGATTTTTGAACCATCGCCCTTGACGATGGAGCAGATCCCGGTTTCCGGACAGAGTTCGATAGTCAGTTTGCCCATGATAACTTCCTCCAATCTTTGTATATAATTACACAAACTGGAGATTAGTCAAGTTTTCGTGATGCTTTGAAGAGGGCGAAGCCGAGCACGACGACCATGACGACCAGTGCGCCCCCCAGCGCCGCTTTCCGGTTGAACGTGAAGCCGCTCCCGCGTTTCCAGTCGGGATTCCCCTCAAGAACCGAGGGAATGTTCAGGAGGCGGCCCATCAGGCCCCGATCCAGGGCCATGCGAATGGCAGACAGGTCGAACTTGGGCGCCGTGACGCGGCTCGAGCCGGCCAGCAAATGGAGACCGACCGGAGCGGTGGCGAAGAACAAAGCCTGCATGTCGGGCCCGCGCAGCAAGATGCCTTTGATGGGCAACTGCGGATTATCCCCGTTTTCGATCACCAGTTCGTAGGTCGGGGCGCGATTTTCGCGGAAGGCGAGTGTGAGCTGGGTTTCATTCAGCGTCCGGAACGCAAACCGGCGAAGGGCGCCACGCGCCAGGACAGGGCGGGGCTGATCGAGCCGCTGATCCGGGAGCACCGCGTAAAGCGTGAACTCTCGTGAAAAGTTGCGCGCCTCGGTCTGCACCACCACCTCGGTGACGGGGATGCGGCCGGAATCGAACCGGATCACCGTCTGCTGCCTCTTTTCATCGGTCCGAATGGCCAGATTGGTGACGGAGCGGGTGACGATCCGCTCCCGGGCGACCGACTGGGCGATATCGCGTCGCCAGAAGTCGATTCCGTCGATGCGGAAATCCCGATTCTCCAGCGCATTCTGGCGGTCCGTATAGAGGGGTTCGCCGCTGTTGGCCCGGCCCGTGAAGCGGGCGATTTCGGAAACCGGAGAGGATTGAAGGTCGGTCATCTCATGAATCACCACCCGGTAGTAGCGGCAGAAGGCGGCCGGCAGGTCCACGTCCTTGCGGGCCACATCCATGTAGCGGGAGGCGTCGAAGACGACCGCTTCCTGGACCAGGTTTGACCAGGTCTTCCCGTCGCTGCTGCCTTCGACGGTGACGCTCTTTTCGAAGTTGCGCAGCGGGGTGCGGAGCGTCAGCCCCTGCGGGGTGATGGAGGCGTTGGTTTGCTCGTAGGCGACCTCGATGCGATTGCCCCCGGCCGGCTCGGAGAATCCGATGCGGGTGACCGCCACGCTGACCCGCTGGGTGACGGCGGTGAGCTCCGTTCGCCGGGTGATATCGAACGGCACCGCTTGCCGGGCGTCATCCATGATCCGGAGGTCGGCCAGCGAGTCCTGTGTGACGGCGAAAAGGGTGTCGGGCAGCTTGAATGCGTACAGTTCGTCGGGCGTCCCGCCGGCGGGGAGGGGCAGGTCGATCCGGTATTGAAAGGCGGAGGAATCGACCGTGGCGGCCCCGGCGGCGGAGGCCAGAAGGACGGCGCAAAGCGAGAGCGTCAGCGAGCGGATCATGCATCCTCCGGGGGGTTGCGGCTTTCGAAGCGATCCTTGTACTTCAGGTAAAGGAACGAGGCCAGGATCAGGATCACGCCCACGGTTATGAGCGCAATGACCCGGTAGAGGGCTTCGGCGTGGGCGAGGTCGGTATGGATTTTCAGGACAACGACGATGAACAGGGCGAGCCCGGATAAACGCAGCGCGAGTGAGCGGTTCCGCAGGCCCGCCGTGACCAGGACGCAGGCGAAGGCGGACCACAGCAGCGAGACGCCGCCCTTTTCGAAGGCGGGCAGGAAGGCGTGAAGCGCGGCTCCGGTTTCGAGGGTCAGGTAGACCAGCAGGAGCCCCAGGGCGAGCCAGCCGGCCCCGAGGGAGACGGCCCGCAGATTCGGCTCGGGCCGCAGCAGGCGGAAGGTGGCGAACGCGAAAGCCAGGATGAGGCCGAAGTCCATGAAGCGGACGAGCACCGTGGGGAAGTCGTAGGCCTCGCCGTAGCGCAGGGAGCCGGCCTGGAGCTGCCAGGCGGGCATATCGTAGCTCATCAGCTTGACGAGCAGGGCGGCGGTCAGCAGGCTCCACAGGATGGCGGCGGCGACGGTGCCGAGCGGGCGGCGGTAGGCCAGGAGCACGGCGCCGAGCCCGACCCAGACAAGGGTGAGTCCGGGGTGGACCAGCGGCCCGTACAGGCTTCTGCAGAAGCGGTAGGCTTCAAAGTTCATATAGATGAAAAGCAGCCCGTACATGAAGAAGAGTATCAGCGCGGAAACCAGGCCGTAGGATTTAGGCCCGGTCTCTTCGGCGGGCTGCGTGGAGGAGGCGGATTCGTTTTTCAGCAGCCGCCACGCGCCGGCCAGGGAGAGGACCGGCATGAGGAATTGAACCAGGCGGGGGCCCAGCTGGCCCAGGTAGGCATGGAAGTCCTGCGGGGCGGATAGGGAGCCGAAGCGGTTCCCGAGGTCGTGGAAGCAGACCCGCCCGACGAGGATGGCGTAGATCAGCCCCGACAGCAGGCGGAGGATGCGGCTGTTCAGCTTCTGGCTCATCCAGAGAAGGATCAGCGCTTCCATGGCCCAGGTGACGGTGAGCCAGCCTTTGCTGAAGAGCAGCGGCAGCGTGATGGAAAGGAAGAGG
>CAIKKV010000034.1 GCA_903828035.1 uncultured bacterium | reverse complement strand
TCGACCGTCATGCGTCCGAGGAGATCTTCCACCCGGGCGGAAATGGCGAGACGGGCGTTCCGGTACGCCGGCCGGCTGCTTGTGCGGGCAAGGGGCTTTTTCATAAAGCAGTAAACTACCGATCCGACTTCCTTTCCTCAAGCTTTACCTGTTGCCGGCGCTATGTTAATTTCAAGGGCTATGACTAAGACAGTAACCGTGACCTTCGAACCGTCGGGACGATCCGTCAAGGTGCCGGCGGGAACCAAATTGGCAGAGGCCGCCTTGCAGGCCGGGCTCGACATCAACCGCCCGTGCGGGGGCTCCGGAACCTGCGGCAAATGCCTGGTCCGCCTCCGCTCCGGCCACTCCACGGCGACGGAAGCGGAGCTGAAGCGGCTGGGCGCGGAAAAAATCAGCGCCGGATTCCGGCTCGCCTGCGAAACCCGGGCCGCCGCCTCGCTCGTCGTTGAGATTCCCGATTCCTCCCTGCTCCAGACGGCCCAGAAAATCCTGACCTCCGACTCTGGTGGAATCCTTGCCGTCCAGCCGCGCGTGCAGAAGGTCGCCGTCACGCTCACCCCGCCCTCGCACGGCGACGCCGCCTCCGATCTCGACCGCCTGCTCGCCGCGATCGGCCCCCACGTCCCCACCCTCACCGCCCTGCAGCACCTGCCCCGCGTCCTGCGCCAAAGCGGGTTCTCGGTCACCGCCGTGCGGGCCGGCACCCGGCTGCTCGACGTGGAGCCCGGCGATACGGCCGCGCATGTGTACGGGGTCGCCTTCGACATCGGCAGCACCACGCTGGTGGGAACCCTGATCGACCTGGCCAGCGGCAAGGATCTGGCCGTGGCGGCCCGGATCAACCCGCAAACCTCCTTTGGCGACGACGTCCTGACCCGCATCCTGAAATGCCGGGAGGAGGCGGACGGCCTGAGCCAGCTCCGCCAGGCCGTGCACGGCGCCATCACGGCCATTATCGATGAGCTGGCGGCCCGGACCGGCATCGACCGCGGCTCCATCTACGAAGCCGCCTTTGCCGGCAACAGCACCATGCAGCAGATCTTCTGCGGGCTGAACCCGGCCTCGCTGGGTGAGCTTCCGTTTGTACCCGTTTTCACAACGCCCCAGCTTCTCCGGGCCGGCGACCTGGGGCTGGCCATGCACCCCGAGGCCCGCGTCTTTGTCTTTCCGCAAATCGGCGGCTTCGTGGGCGGGGACACGGTCGCGGGCATCGTCGCCACGCGGCTCGACCGGATCGGGAAGCCCGCCTTGCTGGTGGACATCGGCACCAACGGCGAAATCGCCCTGGCCCGGGACGGGCGCCTGACCGCCACGTCGGTGGCGGCGGGGCCGGCCTTCGAGGGCGCGCGGATCATCAACGGCATGCGGGCCACATCGGGCGCCATCGAAAAGGTGACGATCGACAGCGACGTGCGGATCCACGTGATCGGCGAGGGCAAGGCCGCGGGCCTGTGCGGCACGGGGCTGATCGATGCGGCGGCGGAGCTGCTCCGCCACGGCGTGATGGACTCCACCGGACGGATTGTGGACCCGGACGAGGCTCCGGCCTCCCTGCCTCCGGCGGTCAAGGCCCGCATCCTCGGCATGCTGGGCGAGAATCACTTCATCCTGGCCACCGGCGAAGAATCGGCGACCGGCGAGCCGCTGCTCCTGTACCAGAAGGATATCCGGGAGCTGCAGCTGGCGAATGGCGCCATCCGGGCCGGCATCCGCATCCTGCTCAAGCAGGAAGGGCTGGCGGAGGAGGACCTTCACACCGTCCTGCTGGCCGGCGCCTTCGGCAACTATATCCGCAAGGAAAACGCCCTGCGGATCGGCATGCTGCCGGCGATTCCGCCCGAGCGCATCCGGTTCGTCGGCAACGCCGCCTCGTTCGGCGCCAAGCGCGCCCTGCTGGCCGAGGAGGAGCAGGT
>CAIKKV010000033.1 GCA_903828035.1 uncultured bacterium | reverse complement strand
AGGACGGCCGGGGGAGCGGTGCGGCGAAGGTTGACATGGGCGCGTATGAGAGGATTGCCGCCAACAGCGCGTTCAACTGTTATTTCCAGGCCCCGACGAACGAGGCGTTCAACTCGCTGGCGGCGCTCTTCACAGCCCGCGTGTTCGGGCCGAACACCAACGGGCTTTACTACTGGTGGAACTTCGGCGATGGCACACAGGAGGGCGCGGACCTGGGGAGCGTGACGCACACCTACGCCGCCGTGGGGACCTACAGCGTCTCGTTGGCCGTGAGCAACGAACTGGGGGCGGTGACGAACTGGAGCATTCCCAATTACATCCGGGTCGGCGCGCCTTTCGCCTATGTGGCGACCAATGGGGCCCACATGTCGCCGTTTGACACCTGGAGCAAGGCGTCAACCAGCATCCTGGCGGCGGTCAACGCTGCGGTCGTCACCACGGGCGGGAGCACCCGGGTGATCGTCTCGAACGGCACCTACAACGTCTCGACCTCCACGGCATCCATTTTCATCAGCCGGGGGATCACCGTGAGCAGCCTGAACGGGGCCGCCACGACCCTGGTGTGGGGCATTGCTGGAAACGACGTCTATCCCAACTTCGATCTGGACCACCCGGATGCGGTGCTGGACGGATTTTCCTCGGGGAACGCCAACTTCGGCGTCACCATTCACCGGGGAACGGTGCGCAACTGCATCTTCCGGAACAATTCGGGACACGCTGGGCGCCCGGTCGGAGGAGCGGAAGGCACCTACGGAGGCCTGGGGGCGGGCGTCTGCATGTATGGCGGGTTGGTTGATCGTTGCGAGATCGTCAGCAATCAAGTGACCAGCACAGGTGCCAGCGGCGCCGGGGTGTTCATGACCGGCGGCGGAATGGTCCAGAATTGCACGATCGCCTTTAATAAAAATCCAGGCGGGAGTACCGTCGTTGGAGGCGGGGTTATCGTTTTCGATTTTTCCCAACGCGCCACACTCCGCAATTGCCTGGTCTATTCCAACGAAGTGGGGGTGGGAGGTTACACCACGGGCGGCGGCGGTGGTGTCGGGTTGAATGGCGGACGAGTCGAAAATTGCACCATCGTGAGCAACAACATCAGCCATACGACCGGAGTGGGAGCGTCGGGTGGTGGCATCCTCTGGATGTCCGGAACCAGTGTCAATACGATTGTGTACTATAACACGTTATACACCTCCTCGGTCAATAATGTGTCGGGCGCCAGCTTGGTGCCGTTCAGTTACAGTTGCGCCACGGAGTTGACGAACGGCGTGCGCGGGTGCGTCACCGCGGATCCGCAGGTTGTGTCGGTGGACAGCAAGAATTTCCGACTGACCGCCGCGTCGCCGTGCGTCAACGCCGGCACGAATCTGAGCTGGATGGACGGCGCGACCGATCTCGACGGCCACACGCGCCGCATCGGCTCGCAGCCGGACATGGGCGCGTATGAGACCCGACTAGGAAGCGGAGTCATCATTATTCTCCGGTAACACCAGCGCCCTTGGTTGAAGCAGACAGGAATCCGATTATGGTTCGTCATGGGCTGGTGGCCGTCTGCGGCCTGGCGCTGGTGCTGGAGGCCGGCGCCGCCGATTGGGTGGAAGTTGCCTCACCGGGCCGCCCCGGCGACGGCGTGATGGGGGGGACGGCCTCCGGGAGCGGCGAGCACAGCGTGGAGCAGCTCGTTCCCTTTGACGGCCGGCTCTATGTGGCGTTGCAGGCTTTGCCGAACGGCCCCGTGCAACCGATTGTCGCGTATGACCCGGAAAAAAAGGATCTGCGGGACGAATCCCCCACCGTGGGCCGGCATTTCGGGCGGCTCCGCGTGTTGGAGAACCGCCTGTACGTCCCGGTGGCCGAGCCGGTGGGGGACGCCGGCGGTTATTATGTGTCGGCCGGCGGCGGCAAATGGGCTTGGGTGCCGGTGGCCGGGTCGGGTGCCGCCTTTTACGACGCAGCCCGCTTCGACGGCAAAACCTTCCTGGCCGGCCGGCAGAAGGACCAGGCCATCGTGGCCTGGCGCGCGGACGGGGAAACAACATGGCGCGTGGAGTGGTTGAACGGGCAGGCCGCCCGGTTCTCCATCAAGGCCGCCTCGTTCCTGTGCGTGACCAACCACCTCACGCTGATGGCGGCGCGGGAGGTGATCGGCGACTGGCCGAACCAGGTGGCCCCCCGTGAATGGGGCGGCTGGTATGTGCTCCCTTACACAGCGGGCAAATCTCCCCGCTCCTTTCTCTTCGATGGCCCGGCCCGGCCTCTGCCCGCGCTGCGGAGGATGGCGCCGGACACGCAGTTTCTTCAGAACCCCAAATACGGGCTGGCCCGGGATGTCCGCTGGCAGGGCGGGCTGTTGTATGTCGTGCTGCGGGATCCCGACCTGGGCCTGGACACCTCGGGCAGCCTCTTTTATGCAACGTTGCAGGAGGGGAACCCCCAGACCGGCCGCACCTTTACGGGGAAACGGATTTCGGGCATGGGCCAGGCGCGCGATATCGCCGTGGAGGGGGGGCAATGCGCGGTGCTGCTGGGCGAGAATGCGCGGCCCCAGGCGGACATTACCCTTTCCCGGGATTTGGAGAAATGGGAGACCGTCTTCTCGGCTGAGCTGCCCGGCACCCCGCTCTCGTTGGCCCTTCTGGAGGGTCGATTCTATATCGGGCTGGACAACGGGGGAATCGTCCGGGTGATGAACAAATGAAGAAAAACGCCTTTCTCATCGGTCTCTTCGGAATCGCTTGCGCCCTGAGCCCGGCCAGCACGTGGGCCTCTACGATTTCGGAACAGGAATTGCTGCTGCGGAACACGCTGGGAGTGGGCCGCACAGGCGAGGTGGTCGTCGTGACGCTCCGGGAGCTGGGCGTTACACCGGAGGCGGAAAAGAAAATCCGCGATGTGCAGGCGGTTGACGAATCGGGCCGCGCCCTGGTATGCCAATACGACGATTTCGGGACAGCAGGCAACTTCTCCCCGGAAATCGCCTTTGAGGCCGACCTGGCGCCCTATGAGTCGCGCCGGTTGACGCTGAAATTCCTGGACACGCCGCCGGCCTCGTCCGGCGCGTGCTCGGTCCGCCTGGAGGGCGAAACCGCGGTCGTGACCACTCCGGAGTTCACGGCGCCCGTCCGGAACGGCGGAAAGAGCGGCCTTTGGGTGGAGCAGCCGCGCCTGGCGGTTCCCGAGCAGAAGCGCGCGGCTGACGCCATGGATGCGTTGCTCAACGAACCCACCGGATCCAGGCCCACCGAGGCGCTCGGTGGCAAACGATCAGGCGAACCCATGAAGCCGCCGATGTCGGACCAGGGGCTCCCTTTCTGCGTGCAGGGCTATCCCGCGTTTGACGGAAAGGGCGCGATGAAAGCCTGGAGCGGGGCGGTCCGCGCGGTTGTCGGCTTGGCGGACCGGGGCACCTGGGCAACGGGCCACTCGAATGTGGTCTGCACCTCGCTCCAGACCATCTGGTTTCCGCGGCGGGGTCGGGAGTTTCATCTCGACTGGCGCGCCGCCTTCGGCACGCCGGCCCCGGCCGGCCGGATCGACTTTGCGGGGCTTCGCGTCAATTCGGCGGATGCCCCGTGGGACCTGATCATGGGGCAGGACGGCCGGGCGCCCCTGGTGGCGCCAGTGATTATTCCTTTGACCAAAACCGGCAAGCAGCCGTATCTGGAAGGCTATCAGAAGTCGACGTTCAACCACGCGTGGGCGCAGGCGGTCTCCGGGCGCGGGTGGGCGGCGGTGCTGGTGGATACGGTCAACAGCCGGTTCGGGGCTGCCACCAACTGGGGGTCCGGCCAGGTCCGACTGGCCGTCAACATGGGTTTTTCGGATCCGGGCCCGTTCGAGAATTCGCTGCAACCGGAGGCTCGCATGACGGGGCTTCCGGCAGGGCCGGACTACCGGCTGCGGGCCATGGTGATCTTTGCCGGGCCGGACGATCCGCTGGCGGTGCTGCGCCGGGCCGGACGGGGGTTCGGGTATCGCTGGCGGGACGAGAAAGGGATCGTGGCGGCGATTGACGCCATGCGCGAGGCCTCGGCGCGCTTTAGCGCTCCGCTGGTGGTGCTGCCGCAGACGGCGGCGGCGGTTTCCGAACCGGATTGGTCCCGCATCCGGGCCCTGGCCGCCGGCAAGAGCGTGATGGTCGTCACGCCCGACGTTCCGGCACCGGACCGGTCCGCCCTGTGGGCCCGGCTGGCGGACCAGCTTGGCGGCACCTGGCGGCCATCGCGCAGCTTTCTCCAGTTCTTCAATGTCACCAGCCAGGGGCGGCGCGACAAATCCCTGCTGACCGTGGTGGTGGGGGAACCGGGCACGAATCTTCTGCTGGACCAGATGACCCGCGCGCAGGGGCTGGTGGATGCCTATCCCCTGAGTCCGGTCCGTTCGGTGGCTACCCTGCTCGACGAAACCGACACGGAAGGGCCGCTGCTCATCCTGGCCGGCAACACGGAGGCGGGCACCGAAAAGGCGGTGGCGCAGGCGCTGGAGAAGCTCGGGCCGAGGCCCGCTCGGGAGCCGGTGACGCTGGCCGGGGTCGACTGGGCGGAGCGCATGCCGTACCCCTGGTCCGGGCTCAAGCCGCACGAGGGCGCGGTTACGGCGACGGCCTATCGCAACGGCCATGCCGACTTCCTGTTCCTGCTCCGGGCCAACCAGGCGGTCACGAACCTGTGCTTCACGGGACCGGCGGGCGCGGTGAGCCGCTTTGTGCCGTTCCGGTTCGAGAGCGCGCAGAGCGGGGAAACCCGCGTGGTGCCGCTGCACGACGCCTCCTTTGCCGCGATTCCCGCCGCGCTGCCGGCCAACGGGCTGGCCGCCGTCTGGGTGAGCCTGAAGATTCCGCGGGACGCGACGCCCGGCATCCGGAAAGAGTCGGCGACGCTGTCCTTTGAAGGCGGCAGCCGCACGGTGGAGCTGGCCGCGGAGATTCTGCCGGTCGAACTGCCCGATCGTGCGGCGCTGGGCTTTTATCCGCTGGGCT
>CAIKKV010000032.1 GCA_903828035.1 uncultured bacterium | reverse complement strand
GATTGCCCCAGCTTGGGAATCGGAACCAATGTGGCCATGGGTATTTCTCCTTCAGCAGGGGGTGTTAGAACAGTTTCTTGGCGGCGCCAACGATGTCGGCGGCATTCGGCAGGAACGCCTTTTCCAGCGTATGCGCCTGCGGGGCGATGCCGTTCTTGGCACCGACCTTCAGCGGCGGCGCGTCGAGATGGTCGAAGCAGTTGGCGGTGATCTGGGAAACGATCTCGCCGGTAAAGCTGCCGATGTCGACGCACTGGCTGACGACGACGACGTGACCGGTCTTGCGGACCGATTCGAAGACCGTGCTCCAGTCGAACGGCACCAGCGTGCGCGGGTCGATCACTTCGGCCTCGATGCCATCGGCCGCCAGCAGCTCCGCCGCCTTCAAGGCGTCGGTCACGGCCGGACCCCAGGCGATGATCGTCAGGTCCTTGCCTTCGCGCAGGATGTTGGCTTCGCCGAACGGCACCAGGTATTCTTCTTCCGGGACGACTCCCTTTTCGTTGTAGAGCAGCTGGCCTTCGACAAAGACCACCGGGTTGTCATCGCGGATCGCGGTCTTGATCATTCCCTTGGCGTCGCGGGCATTAGACGGATAGGCGACATAGGTGCCGGGGATGTGGGCGAACATCGACTCCAGCGACTGCGAGTGCTGGCCGCCGTAGCCCTTGCCGCCGCCCACGGAGGCGCGGATGACGAGGGGCACCTCGACCTTGGCGCCGGACATGTAGTGCCACTTGGCGGCCTGGTTGCTGATCTGGTCCGACGCCATGAGGGCGAAGTCCATGTACATGAGTTCGATGACCGGGCGGGTGCCGACCATGGAGCCGCCGACCGCGGTGCCGCAGATGGCGGCCTCCGAGATGGGGCTGTTGAACACGCGGTCGCGGCCGAAGGCCTCGAGCAGGTCCTTGGTGACCTTGAAGGCGCCGCCGTAGTCGGCCACGTCCTCGCCGTAGATCACGACCCGGGCGTCGCGCTTCATCTCCTCGATGAGCGCTTCCTTGATCGCGTCCTTGTAGGTCAGCTGGCCGTCCTGCCGCTTGATGACGGGCTCCTTCTTGACGATGGGCGCGTTCTGGTAGGCGGCGGGCACGACCTCGGAGGAGGTGTCGGTGTACATGTACTTGATCACATCCTCGGCCACGGGATCGGGCGAGGCGGCGGCGCGGGCCGAGGCGCGGGCGTTGCGGTCGCGCACGCGGGCCTCCAGGGCCTCGAGCTGCTCCGCGCTCATCACGCCGGCGCTCTCGAGCTCGGCCTTGAAGGTGCGGATGGGGTCGATGGCCTTCCAGGACTCCTCCTCCTCCTTGAGGCGGTACTCGTTGCGGGGGTCGCTGAGCGAGTGCCCGTAGAAGCGGTAGCAGGAGAGCTCCAGCAGGTAGGGGCCCTTGCCCTCGCGGCAGCCGGCGGCGGCGCGGCGCACGGCGTCGCGCACGGCCAGCACGCTCATGCCGTTGACGACCTCGGCGTGCATGTTGTTGTCGGCGAAGCCGGCGGCGCGGCGGGCCATGGTGTGGATGCCCATCACCTCGTCCTCGGTCCGGTGCGTCATGCCGTAGTGGTTGTTCAGGATGGCGTAGATGACCGGCGTGCCGAACTTGTTGCCCTTGGCCAGGTGATTGGTCAGCTGGTCCATGGCCGCCCAGTTGAGCGACTCGAGCACCACGCCGTTGGCGTAGGCGCCGTCGCCCGCGAAGCAGAGCACGACCTTGCCGTTCTTCAGGTAGCGGCAGGCGACCGCCGCGCCGGTGGCGATCGGCACGCCGCCGCCGACGATGGCGTTGGAGCCGAGGTGGCCGGCGGTGAAGTCGGCAATGTGCATGCCGCCGCCGCGGCCGAGGCAGTACCCCGCTTCCTTGCCGAACAGCTCGGCGGCGGTGCGGAAGAGGTGATCCTCCAGGGCGGCCTCGAGCAGGGCCTCGGGGGTGGCGGCCTTGAAGCCCGGCACGCGCGCCTGCAGGCGCTCGTCCGACATCTGGCGGATGGCCACGCAGCCCTTGGCGATGCTGTCGCCGTGGCCGCGGTGGGTGGAGGTGATGTAGTCGTCGCCGTCGATGCCGAAGCAGGCGCCGACGGAGGAGCCTTCCTGGCCGATCGAGACGTGGGTGGGGCCCCGGTAGTTGAAGCCGGCGCAGGCCTCATAGGCGCCCGAGCGGAGCTTGACGATCATCTCCTCGAACTCGCGGATGATCAGCATGTCCTCGAGCAGGTCGATGGCTTCCTTCGGGGTGATCGTCTTCGCCTTCAGCTCGTCCTTGAGCGTGTGGGCGTACTGGAACTTCGGGATCTTGCCGAGGGAGATGGTTCCCGGCGTGAAGTCGGGCTTCAGGTCGCTGAGGTAGTTGGGCATCGGGTCGCTTTCCTTATTGGTTGTACTTCGAGTTAAACCGTGATGAGCCGGACGCCTTTGCGCCGGAGGGCCTGCAACAGCTCCTTCGGGGCGCGGGAGTCGGTGATGAAAACGTGGACATCCTCCGGGGAGCCGAAGCGGACGAACGAGGTTTTTCCCGCCTTGGAGCTGTCGGCGAGCAGGACGATCTGCTGCGCCTGGCGGAGGATGAGCTTCTTCGTGAAGGCCTCGCGCGCGTCGGTGGTGGTCAGCCCCGTTTCCAGGTCGAGGCCGATCGTGCCGACGAAGGCGATGTCCATGTGCAGGCTGGAGAGGATGGGCTCGGTGAGGGGCCCCACCATGGTCTGGCTGCGGCGGCGCAGGTCTCCGCCCACGATGATGAGAGTGGGCCCGCCGCCGGCCAGCTCGTGGGCCACGCGGAGGGAGTTGGTGACCACGGTCAGGTCGGTCATCTCGCGGAGCAGGGGGGCCATGGCCAGGATCGTGCTGCCGCCGTCGAGGAAGATGGAGGAGCCGGGCTTGATCAGCGCGACCGCGGCCCGGGCGATGTCGAGCTTCTCGGTCGCGGCGATCTGGGTCTTGTCGTCGAACAGCGGCTCGTCGAGGTTGCTCTCCACGGCCACGGCGCCGCCGTGCACGCGGCGCAGGGCGCCGCGCTGCTCGAGCTGCTCGAGGTCGCGCCGGATCGTCGCGGCGGAGACGCCGAGCTCGCGGACCAGCGCGTCGACGCGCACGAAGCGCTCGGCCTTGACCCGCGCCTTCAGCTTTTCCTCGCGCCCGGCCGCCAGCTCGCGGTTTTCCGGATTGATCAGAAATGATTGCTTTTGACTCAAAGTAAGCAAATTAAATCAAATACGAGCATCTGTTGGCAAGGTTTCTTTTTTGTGGCTTTTCCGTCCCGTAAAAACAATGATAGCCGGAAAACGAACCTCAACAACGGAGTCCT
>CAIKKV010000031.1 GCA_903828035.1 uncultured bacterium | reverse complement strand
GCAGCTTCGTCATTCCTGCTCAGCGCGCTCCTCCCGCATGCCCCGTGCTACCGAACCGGACCGGACAGGAACACCCCCACGTGCAGACGCTGGGCTGAGCCGCTCTCCGCCCCCTCGCTACGGACTCAGCGCCAGCCCCATCAGGAAATACGTCAGGCGCGCGGCGGCGAACTCGGAGATGGGGCTGCCCTTCAGGGGCGCCAATTCCACCACGTCGAAGCCGGCAATCCGGCGGCCGGCCGACACCGCCCGCAACAAGCGGATGGCGTCATACCAGAACAAGCCGCCCGGCACGGGCGTGCCGGTTCCCGGCATGATGGCCGGATCCAGTCCATCCACGTCGAAGGTGATGTAAATCGTCTTGGGGAAGGTGGCCGGCAGCAGCCGCTTCGGCATGCCCTTCAAGGCCCACGATTCGGCGTCCAGGTGCGGAATCCCGCGGGCCTTGCGGAAGTCGGCCTCCTCCTTGCAGAACGCGCGGCAGCCGATCTGGAAAAGCGGGGCGCCGGTCTCTTCCACCACCCGCCGCATCACGCTGGCATGGCTCAGCGGATTCCCCTCATACGCCTCCCGCAAATCGGCATGGGCGTCGAACTGAACAACGCCAAACTTCACACCCGTTGCCGCCAGGGCGCGGATGGGGCCCAGTGAAACGGTATGCTCTCCGCCCAGCACAATGGGCATGCGCCCGCCGGAGAAGGACTCCGCGGCGCGCGCCTCAATGCGCTTCAACACCTTGTCCGCCGGCCCGCGGCAGTCCACGGCCGGGCCTGTGTAGATGCCGGCCTCCAGCGGGCAGCCGACGCCGTCGAAGGCTTCCAGCTGCTGGGAGGCTTCGATCAAGGCGGCCGGCCCCTTGGCGGTTCCGCGCCCGTACGAGACGCTTTTCTCGTAGGGGACGGGAATGATCTCAAAGCGCGCCTTGCCTTTAGCGGCCGCCGGCGCCTCGGATTCCAGAAAACCGGGAAGAGCAACCATGCCATATCCTTTCAACTCAGGACAAAAAGAATAGCATGAGCATGGCCCCTGTCGAGCGCGGTTTGCCTATTCCGATTTCGCTGCCGCGGCCATGGACTTCACAAAGGCCTTCCTGGTCGTGGCATGCTGGTAGAGCGGGAGCGCCATTTCTTTCCGGTAGAGGGCGGCGACCTCCTGGTTTTGCTGCAGACGGGCGTCACCCCAGTCCGTCCACTGGGGGAAGTCGGCCCAGCTCCAGTTGATATAACAAAAGGCCTTGATGCCGGGGCTCGTGTGGATCAGGTCAAAGTAGGGGCCGAACCACTGATCCCAGCTTGCCTTCCCGCCCAGGACGCCCACGCCCCGGGGGGTCGACTCGCCAATCATCACGGGCTTGGCGTGCTTGCGGGCCTCCGCGATCAAGGGCCGGCATTTGACGATATGGGACGGGGAGAAGATGTCAACCGCCCACCAGTCCACCCACTCGTCGCCCGGGTAGTACCGCATCGCCTTGGGAAGGTTGTTCGGATGCGGGCACCAGACCGTGGCCGCCTCGATTCCACTGGCACGGATCAGACGCGTCACACGCCGGAACGCCTTCTTGTAGGCCTCGGGCTCATAGCCATTCCACGAGCCGTTGCACTCGTACCCGATGCGTATATAAAAAGGGACAGCCAGCTGCTTGAGGTTGGTGAGAAGAACCAGCAGGCACCGGTCGTAGATTCCGGCCGCCACGTCATGCTCATAGTGCTCCCAGGGCATTCCGTCGCAGGTCATGGAGAGCCCCAGCTGAACGGCCGTGTATTTCGGGAACGCCTGAAGCTTCACCTTGAGTTTTCCGGCGTACAGCGCCCCGTCCCCCCTCACGTCGCAATAGTCCATGAAGACCGCCGGATTGTAGGGCGCAACGGCCTGGCTGTAGCTGGCCAGATCGCTCACCCGGATCTGGCCGGCCCCGTGCAGCACGCGCGAGACCGGCTCCAAGCGGGCCCCGTAATACGTGCGCGGAACGGGCTCCGCCGCCCCGCACGCCGACAGCATCCCCAGAACAATCAGAATGGTTGCGAATGGATTCATCACGCTCCCGTCTATCTGCTTCCCGCTAGAAGGTAGCAGACAGCGGAACGGGATGTACCCGCAATGGCCCTGATATGGCTATTACCTATCCCTGATTTACGGCGCGCCCAAGTGCCAGGGCTTGACGTCTCTCAGGCGCCTCGCCTCTGTTTTTCGCACTCTTAATCTTGATCTTTATCGTCATCGACCCGCCCTCCTCGGCCCGACTGCATGCCGAAATTGTGGCCTTGCTGTCATCCCGAGCGTAGTCGAGGGATCTCGTCCTTACCGGCTAAACCCGGAGATCCCTCG
>CAIKKV010000030.1 GCA_903828035.1 uncultured bacterium | reverse complement strand
GAAATGCCAACCACTGGCATTACATCACAAATGATTTCAGAGAAGCCAAGAGCTTTTTTATCGATGTGGAAGCGTCGATTACGATGGGTATCGGGCTTGGCGACAGGACTTACGCGTATTGTCAAGACTCGTTAGAAATGTCCCCTGAAATAACTCGTTAGAAATGTCCCCTTTGGGTTGTGCCGGCGAGGGCCGGTTTTTCTGGCGCCCCGCCCCCCGCTCTCCGAGAATGGGCCATACTGAGCTCGTCGGAGGAGTGCGGGGGTGCGGGGCGCGTTCTGATCCCTCGGCTTCGCCAAGGATGATCCAGAGAGGGCTTGTGGCAGCTGGGTGGCTTGTGCAGGAAAGTGGCGGGGATCGTCGGCTCGGACAGGGCGGGCATCGGCGCGGGTGCCTCTTGGAGGCATAGGTTTTTGCCCTTGTAGAAGGCCAACCGGCGGCCGTCACGCAACTCACAGACGTCGACGGAGTGGCCAGGCAGACGCAGGTGGGCGTAACGGTCCGGGATCTGGAAGCGCAGGTTCTTCCAGCGGATGGTCCAGTCCTTGGCGACCACGCGGGTCTCCTTCCAGCACAAGGTCAGGTCCAACGACGTGCGAGCGGGACAGGGGCGATGGGCGTTGTGGGGTTCGCGGGGCGGCAGCGTAAAGCGCTTGTTGAGATCCTTCAGAAACTCCTGGTCGAGGTAGTCATTGGCTGCCTCCATCGTAGAGATCCCGCGCAAGCGCATCTCCTTGACTAGTCGATCTTGAAACACTTGATGGCGACGTTCCACCCGCCCTTTCGCCTGAGGTGAATAGGCTGGGATGAGCCCCACACCCAGTTCCCGCATGGCTCGGGCGAACTGTGTTTCAGGCCCAATCCCTTGTAAATCCTCATCAATCCGAGCTTCCCGGGTGCAGATGTAGATGCTGTCGCGGTCCGGGTAAAGCGCCCCCGGCAGTCCGTATTGCCGGGCATAGCGCTCGAAGATATCATACGCGCTGGCGGTGTCCTCCGCCGGATAGAATCGGGACAGGGTCCGGTTGGTCGCATCATCAATCATCACCATCATGGTCAACCTGGGCCCGCGGCCTTCGAACCAGTCGTGCTCGGAGCCGTCCATCTGGACCAACTCCCCCCAACGGCCTCGGCGCTCCCTTGCCTTGCGGTGCTGGGCCCGGTTCCGCCGCTGCTCCCATAGGCCATTGGCCAGCAACCAGCGTCGCAAGGTCTCATGATCCACCTCAATGTGATCGTCAGTTTTCAAGTGCTCACTGGCGAGCACAGGTCCGAAGTCAGGATACCGCTTGGCGTATAGCTCCAGAACCGCCTCCTGTTCCTCCAGGGGCCGCGCACGGTTCGACCGCCGCCCTCGACCGAGGTGGACTAGCCCAGCGTCGCCTTGAGCCTTGTAGCGCTTCCAGACGCGCTTCATCTGCCGGTAGGAGACCCGCAGTTGAAGTGCCACGCTGAGCAAGCTCTGCTTCTTCTTTTTTACTTGGCTTAGCAGTTCCATTTTACGCCGTTCCTTGACACTCATTCGTAGTTCCTCCATCGCCCCTCCTTGCGGAGGTTCATATGGGGACATTTCTATTGAGTCCGCAAGGGGACATTTTCAAAGAGTCGCGACATTTCCGGTTTGACATTTTTCCGATGCATGATTAGCATGATAATTATACAAGGAGTGTCATATGAGCGTTGCGTCTTCGCGCTTCTGTCTGGTTTCGCTGAGTGCATGCCTGTTGCTTTTTTCAAGCCCCGCTTTTTCCGCGGATGTCCCGGGGCCGAAAATCACGAAAGTCAGTGTCCAGGATAAGACCTTGTCGATCACCGTGAGCGTCCCCAAAGGCTGGCAGTCGGTCACGCTGGAGAGCCGCAAGGCGGCCGATCAGGGCGCCTGGGTGCCGCGGTCGATCCTCCGGGGCAAGCCCCTGGCGGCCAAGGTCACCTTCCAGCTTCCGTCGGCGTACAAACACCATGTGTGGCGGGTGCGGGGCGAACGGAAATCCGCCCTGCCGCTCTCGTTCTTCGCCGGCAAGCGGTCATTCTCCAGCAAGGCGTCCAGCCTGTGGCGTTCCAATTTGGGAATCGGCAACGTGTACGCGTTGCGGGGGGATGGCAACCTGGCGGTCGAGACAGGGATCCCCTCCGTTCCTGATACGCGCCAGGTCAGCGAGTCGGATATCTGGAAGCGGGTGGGGGACACGCTGTATGTCTTCAACCAATATCGCGGCCTGCAGGCGATCGACCTGCGCGACCCCGACGCCCCCGTCCTTCTCGGCGAGCTGAGCTTGCCCGCCGTGGGCGAGCAGCTTTACGTGCTGGACTCCGGTCACGTGGCCCTGCTCGCGCGCGACCCCGCCGCCTACGATAAGAGCATGCTGCTGATCGTGGACGTTTCGGGGGGAGCCCTGCGCCTGGCCAGCACCGTGTCCCTCGAGGGCTCGGTCTGCGAGAGCCGACTGGTGGGAACGGCGCTGTATGTGGCTCTGCAGGGAGGCGTCGCGGTTGACAGCGGCGGGGTGGTTGACTGGCAGTACGGCACCGCCGTCACCTCCATCGATCTGTCCGCGCCCGCCGCTCCAGTCCAGCGGTCCAGGCTCTGGTATCCGGGCGTGGGGACCGCCGTGATGGCGACGGACCGCTTCCTGTTTCTGGCGCTGCAGGGAGTGTCGGACGAATCTGCCCCCGAAGTGAATGTCATCGACATCACCCCGGCGGACGGCACCATGGTCGAAGCCTCGCGAATCGCGACGGCGGGCCGGGTGGCGGACAAGTTTAAAATGAACCTTTCGGGAACGGTGTTTTCGGTCTTTTCCGAATCGTTCGAGGTGCTGGCCGGGGATCCCTCATCCCCGCGCGGGACCTGGTCGACGACGCTGGAGACCTTTTCCCTGGCGGACGCCACGAACCCGGTCCCGCTGGGTGTGTTGAAGCTGGCCCCCGGCGAGCGGCTGCACGCCACGCGCTTCGATGGCGACCGCGCCTATGCCGTGACCTTTAAGAACGTGGATCCGCTGTGGGTCATCGATCTGGCCGACCCTTCGCAGCCGGTCGTGGCGGGCGAGGTGGCGGTCCCCGGCTGGTCGACCTACATCCAGCCGCTGGGCGGGAGGCTCGTGACGGTGGGGGTGGAGGACGGCCATACGGCGGTCTCGCTGTTTGATGTCTCGGATCCCGCGCAGGCGGTGTTGAGCTCCCGTGTCCTCCTGGGCGGGGACGCCTCGTGGAGCGAGGCGAACTGGGATGAAAAAGCCTTTTCCGTGTTCAAGGAGGAGGGGCTTATCCTGATTCCGTTCGAAGGCTGGAGCAACGGCGTGTATGCGTCGCAGGCGACCCTGATTGACCTGGGGGACACGACTCTCACGGCGCGCGGCTTGATCAGCGGCAACCGGTCGATTCGCCGGACGCTGCTCTACGGGCAGCGGCTGTTTGCCCTTTCCGGAAAAGAGCTGCTGAGCGTGGACATCGCGGATCGCGATCATCCCGCCGTGAAGGCCGGGCTGGAGCTGTCGCGGACCGTTAACCGCATCCTGGCTTCCGGCGATTATCTCCTGCAGCTGGAGGAGGCGTCGACCTGGACCCTGAACGGTCAGGCGGCGTTGCGCGTGGCCGCCAAGGCGACGCCGGATGCGATCTTGAAGCGGGTGGACCTGGGGCCCCTGCCGGTTGTCGGCGCCTGTGTCCGCGACGGCTATCTCCATGTGCTGCAGGATCCGGGCATGGAGACGAACCTCGTGCTGACGGTCATGGATCTTTCCGCCCTGCCGGAGATCAGCACGGCGAGCCAGGTTGAAGTGCCGGCGCCCGGCCGCGGATACGGGAGCTTCGAGGCGGTCTGGCCGGCCCCGGGCCTGTTGGTCTGGGTCAGCCGGTCCTCCGGGGTGTGGGCGGTCCCGATGGTGATGGACAGGGCGGTTGCGCTCAATCCGGCGACAAAGGCGTCCGCGGTCACGATGGATGCGGTCAGCTCCTTCCGGATGTGCCCGTGGTGGTACGCGGGTGGCGTGCAATTCCTGGCGGTGAAGACGGCCGACCCCGCCCATCCGGAGTTTGTTTCCCAGTACCGGTGCGAGCCTTCCCTGGCGTGGGGCTTCAGCGAGCCGTTCGTCGCGCAAGGGTGCGTCTACCTGAGCCACGAGCAATCCGGCCAGGTTCGGGTTGTCCGGAAGAACGGACAGACCGCCAGGGAATGGCGCGTCGGGGAATGGCTGGACGTGATCGATTTCACGGATCCGGCCCATCCGACGGCCCGTCCCGCGGTCTCGATTCCCGGCCAGCTGGCGGGGCTTTCCCCGGATGGCGCGCTCCTCTACACGCTGGGCTCCCGGCTGGCCTACAGCCCGGACGCCCGCGAAGAGACGGAAGCGCTCTGCGCCTGCGCCTACGATGGCGTGACCGCCTATCTGGTGGGAACGTTGCCGGTGCCCCGGTCCTGGCCGCGCCCGGTGCGGGTCGATGACCGCGGGCGGGTCTTCCTGGGCCGCACGTTCTCCAATGCCGGGCGGGCGCCCGTGCTTGAATCCTGGAGCCTGTCCGGGGAGGGGCTCTTTGAGCTGAAAGCCTCCGCCGCGTGCAAGGCGCCCGTCTCTGAGCTCAACTGTTTCGGCGATCTTCTCGCCAGCCAGGACACCAGCGGAGGGCTCTCGCTCTTCGACACGTCCGATCCCGCCCAGCTGAAGCCGTGCGGGGAAAGCGAAGTGGCCGGCGGGCTGTGGGCCAGCCTCAGCCGCGCCTGGGGATCCCTCGCGGATGGCCTCCGGATCCCCCTCGATGATTACGGGCTCCTGAGCGTGGAGCGCAAATAGGCGGCGACTCCCCCGGCCGGGATGGTTTTACAGCCAGCGCTTGCGGCGGAAATAGACCAGCATGGCGAGGGTGATGGCGGCCATGACGCCCAGGAGGCCGTAGTAGCCGTAGGGGGTCTGCAGCTCCGGCATGTGGGAGAAGTTCATGCCGTAGATCGAGGCCAGGAACGTGATCGGGATGAAGATGGTTGATATGACCGTCAGCACCTTCATCACCTCGTTCATCCGGTTGCTCACGCTGGACAGGTAGACGTCCAGCATCCCGCCGATCACCTCGCGCAGCGATTCCACCGTTTCGATCACCCGGACCGTGTGGTCGTACAGGTCCCGGAGGTAAAGCCGGATCGCCGGAGTGACCTGCGGCAGGTCCCCCCGTTCCAGGGCGCCGATCACCTCGCGCAGCGGCCAGACCGATTTGCGCAGCTGCATCAGGTCCTGCTTGATGCGGTGCAGCCGGTGCAGCAGCGCCGGCTCGGGATTGGCCATCAAGGTGTCTTCCATCTCGTCGGCGGCGTCGCCGTATTGCTCGAGGATCACGAAATACTGGTCCACCAGGCAGTCGAGCAGGGCGTAGGCCAGGTAGTCGGCGCCGGCCTTGCGGAGGAGCCCCTTGCCGCCGCGCAGGCGGGTCCGGACCGGATCGAAGAGGTCGGCCGGCGTCTCCTGGAACGTCAGCAGGAAGCCCTCGCCCAGGATCAGGCTCACCTGCTCCGAGGCGGCGTGCTCCGATTGGGCCGCGGGCATGCGGGCCACGATGTAAAGGTAGCTCTCGAACATGTCCAGCTTCGGCCGCTGGTGCGGGTGCATGATGTCTTCGAGCACCAGGGCATGCAGGCCGAAGAGGTCGCCCAGCCGGCGGATCGTGTCGGAATCGCCGACGCCGTCCACATTCAGCCAGATGACGGGGCTGGCGGCCCGCAGCTCGTGAACTTGCGCGTCGGTCGGGTTGGACAGCTCCCGGACGCCCTCCGGCCCGTAGGCAATGAGGTGCACGGTCGGCTTGCCAGCCCCGGGGGCTTTGCCGGTGTAAATCAAGGTTCCGGGCGGCAGCCCGGCCTTTCCTTTTGCGCCATCGTGCTGACGGGTCATTGCCGATCTCCTCCTGCTTGACCCGACTATAAGCGGGAATCGTTTAATAATCCATCCTCAACGTGAGTCAATGAGGCCGGGGTGTAACCCGGCCCTCCCGTATTGATTTCGGATCACGGGATGGTCAATGAGGCCGGGGTGTAACCCGGCCCGCCCGTATTCATTTTGATCCCCGGGAGGGCGAGGTTCCACCCGAGCCTCATCATTTCTTGTGGCGGACGGCGTCCGTTCCGGCTAGTTTATCCGTTCAAGGAGACCCCCATGAGCACGGCCGACTCCCGCTATTATCTCGAACCTGCCTGCGCGATCATGCGCCAGGCGTGGCCCGGCAACCGGCTGGTGAACGTGGTCTGCCACGGGCACAGCGTGCCCTCCGGCTACTTCGCCACGCCGGTGGTGGACACCTTCAACGCCTATCCCCATCTGGTGCATGTGGGGCTCAAGGCGCGATTTCCGTTTGCCGTCATCAACGTGATTGTGACGGCGATCGGCGGGGAGAACAGCGAGAAGGGCGCCGCCCGGTTCGAGAGCGAGGTGCTGACGCACCGGCCGGATGTGCTGACGATCGATTACGGGCTGAATGACCGCGGGCTCGGGCTGGAGCGGGCGGACAGGGCCTGGCGAGCCATGATCGAGGCGGCTTTGAAGGCGGGGGTGAAGGTTGTCCTGCTGACGCCTACGCCCGACCGCTCGCAGCTGCCGGAGGCGTCCGGGGAAGTCCGGAAGCCGCTGCAGGCGCACGCGGAGGCGATCCGGAAGCTGGCTGCGGAATACGGGGTGGGGCTGGCGGACAGCCTGGTCGAGTTCGAAAACGAGTGCCGGGGCCGCAGCCTGCTCGATTACCTGTCCTGGTCCAACCACCCCAACCGGGCGGGGCATGAGCTGGCCGCCCGCGCCCTGCTGCGCTGGTTTCCGCCGGCGGTTTTCCCTGCCGCATCCTGAGAAGGGTCATCGCGGCGCCCGCCCTTTCTCTCTTCCAGCCCGCGTTTCCTTAAGGCTTGGCTCCTGCAGCATCGCCAGCGTTGTCGGGAGCGCCGATTCCGGTTGATTGGGGGGGGCGGGTGGGCTAATCTACAAGGTCATTTTGGGAAGGACGTGAGTGTGACTGAAAGCGAACGCGAGGCGATGATCGGGGAGCTGGCGAAAGCCTTTGCCCGCCTGGGTGATACCGGGACGGCGATGGATTTCATGCGCGCCATCCTGACCCCGCGCGAGCTGGAGAAGATCGCCTTGCGCTGGCGTCTCGTCAAGCTGTTGCGCGAGGGCCATTCCCAGCGCCGGATTGCCGAGGAACTGGGCGTCAGCTTGTGCAAGATCACGCGGGGGTCGCGTGAGCTCAAGCATGGCTCGCCGGGGTTTCACAAGGTCGTGGAAGACGCGTTCGGGAGACCGTAAGCATGTTCAAGGCACCGTCCCGCAAATTGGATTTTCCCGCCCTCGAGCACGAGGCGCTGGCGTTCTGGAAGCAAAACGGCACCTTCGCCCGCTCCATCGAGCAGCGGCGCGGCGGCCGCGAGTTCGTTTTTTACGACGGCCCGCCCTTCGCCACCGGCCTGCCGCACTACGGGCACCTGCTGGCCGGCACGATCAAGGACGTCGTTCCCCGCTACCAGGCCATGCGCGGCGCCTGCGTGGAGCGCCGCTTCGGCTGGGACTGCCACGGCCTGCCCGTGGAATACGAGGTGGAGCAGTCGCTGAAGGTCAGCGGCAAGCGCGACATCGAGAAGCTGGGCATCGGCACGTTCAACGAAACCTGCCGCGGGATCGTGCTGCGCTACACCCGCGAGTGGCGGGAAGTCGTCACCCGCATGGGCCGCTGGGTGGATTTCGACCATGACTACAAAACCATGGACCCCAGCTACATGGAGTCCATCTGGTGGGTGTTCAAGTCGCTCTGGGACAAGGGGCTGATCTACGAGGGCAGCAAGGTGCTTCCGTACTGCCCCCGCTGCTCGACCCCGCTTTCGAACTTCGAGACCAACCAGGGCTACAAGGACGTCCAGGATCCCGCCATCACGGTGCGGTTCAAGGTCGAGGGCCAGCCGAACACCTTCCTGCTGGCCTGGACCACGACGCCGTGGACCCTGCCGTCCAACATGGCACTGGCCGTCGGGGCGGAGATCGCCTACGTCCGCGTGAAGGACGGGGCGGACGAGTACATCCTGGCCAAAGAGCGCCTTCCGGCCTATTACAAGAGCGAAGCGGCCTACCAACTGCTTGAGGAATTACCCGGTGCGAGCCTGGCAGGGCTGCGCTACGAGCCGCTGTTTCCCTATTTTGCCGATCGCCGGGACGCCGGCGCGTTCCGGGTGATCCCCGCCGACTTTGTTTCCACCACCGACGGCACGGGCATCGTGCACGTGGCGCCCGGCTTCGGCGAGGACGACTATCGGGCCGGCCAGAAGGAGGGCGTGCCCGCGGTCTGCCCCATGGACGAGGAAGGCCGCTTCACCCATGAGGTGGCCGATTATTTCGGCCAGGAGGTCAAGAAGGCGGATCCGGCCATCATCAAGCGCCTGAAGACCGAGGGCAAGCTGGTCCACCAGAGCACCATCCAGCACAGCTATCCGCACTGCT
>CAIKKV010000029.1 GCA_903828035.1 uncultured bacterium | reverse complement strand
GCTTGTCCGGGGACTGGGCCATGCACAAGTTGCCCGCGCAGAGTGCTCCCGCCACTCCGATGATCCAAACGCTCCTGGTGTTCATGGTCATTGCTTCCCCTGTGGTTGTTTTTGCCGCGTCCGATCTTCCTCTTTACTGTCCGCCGGCCGCCTGTTGAAGTTTTTCCAACGCGGCCTCGATGCCCGAGGTCATGGGCTTCTGGCGGGGCGGAAACGCCTTGAATGTCTCGATGAACTTGAAGATGTACATCTGTACCGGAACCGCGAGGAACATATGATCCAGGTACCAGTCCCAATACGTGTTGGACGTGATGTCCGCGCGCTCGTAGGGGTCGGCCCGCAGATCGAAGAACTTTGGAATGCGAAGCTTTGTGAAAGGCTCGGTCCAAACGGCCATCTGCCCCGGGCAGCGCTGTTCCGCGAAGACAAACTTCCAGTTTTCAAAGCGGAGGTTCAGGAACTCGCACTCGTCGCTGAAATAGAGGAACTCCTTGCGCGGGCTCTTCGGCTCCTGCCCGGTGAGGAACGGAAAAAGGTTATAGCCGTCAAGATGGACTTTGTAGGTCATGTCGCCCACGGGGTAGCCCTTGAGCAGCTTCGCCGTCACGTCCGGATCACCCGCGGCGGCCGCCAGCGTCGGCAGCCAGTCCAGGCCGCTCACAATCTCGTTCGTCACCTGATCGGGCTTGATCCGGTCCGGCCACCGAATGAAACAGGGCACGCGGAAGGCGCCCTCCCACCCGGTGTTCTTCTCGCTGCGGAACGGCGTTGTCGCGCCGTCCGGCCAACTGTTGGCATGCGGGCCGTTGTCCGTCGTGTAGATGACAAGGGTGTTGCCGGCGATGCCCAGGTCGTCGAGCGCGGTGAGCAGGGAGCCCACCGTGGCGTCATGCTCGACCATTCCGTCGGCGTATTCGGTCCGCGCCGCCCCGCCCCTGGGGCTGCGGTGCTCGGGCCGGACATGGGTGCGGAAGTGCATGCGCGTGCTGTTGTACCAGAAGAAGAACGGCTTCCCGGACTGGCTCTTGCGCTGAATGAAGTCGATCGCCGCGGCCGAGGTCTCGTCGTCGATGGTCTCCATCCGCTTGCGGGTCAGGGGGCCGGTATCCTCGACGGTTTGGCGGCCGATTTTCCCGAAGCGGGGGTCCACGGTGGGATCGTCCTTGTCCGTCGCCTTGCAGCGGAGCACGCCCCGCGGGCCGAACAACTGGCGGAACTTCGGCTCTTGCGGGTAGTTGTAGGATTCCGGCTCCTCCTCGGCGTTCAAGTGGTAGAGGTTGCCGAAGAACTCGTCAAACCCGTGCACCGTCGGCAGATGCTCGTTGCGGTCGCCGAGATGGTTCTTGCCGAACTGTCCGGTGGCGTAGCCCAGCGGCTTGAGCATTTCCGCGATCGTCGGGTCTTCCTTGCGCAGGCCGACGGGCGCGGCCGGCACGCCCACCCGGCTCAGGCCCGTGCGGAAGATGCATTGGCCCGTGATGAAGGAGGACCGTCCGGCGGTGCAGCTCTGCTCCGCGTAGTAGTCGGTGAAGAGCAGCCCTTCCTTCGCGATGCGGTCAATGTTGGGCGTGTGGTAGCCCATCACGCCCTTGGTGAAGACGCTGAGGTTGGACTGGCCGATGTCGTCGCCAAAGATGACGAGGATGTTGGGCTTGCCTGACGAAACGGTTTCCGTTGTCTTGTCCGGTTTCATGACTGAATCTCCTTGATTTCGCGATTCATCCGCTGCCGTTGGGACGGGTACCTGCATGCATGATATATCGCCGGAGACGGATGT
>CAIKKV010000028.1 GCA_903828035.1 uncultured bacterium | reverse complement strand
TGGCAGCCGGGCATGGACACGGTCTCCACCACGTTCAACAACTCGCTCGACTTCTGGATGAGCTTCTCGATGGGCGTGACCTTCAGCATCGCCGTGATCTCCATCTACCAGACGGTGCGCGATTTCATCGGCAACCTGCGCCGCATCCGGGCGCAGCAGAAAGAGGGCGCCAGCGAAACCGCGAAGAAGGAGAATATCTGGGACACCCCGCCCGGCCGCGGCGACTTCGCCCCCTGGCTGGCGGTGGCGCTCTACGTCTTCGGCTCCCTCCTCGTGATCGGGGTCTGCCACCTGCTCGTGCCGAAGTTCCCGGTCTACTTCCTCTTCCTCTTCACGCTGCTCTACACGCCCCTGATGTCCTACGTCGACGCCCGCCTCTCCGGCATCTGCGGCCTGACCGTGGACATTCCCCTGGTCAAGGAGGCCGCCATCATCCTCTCCGGCTACAAGGGCATCGACATCTGGCTCGCGCCCATTCCCGTGGGCCAGTACGCCGGACAGGTCTCCAGCTTCCGCTCCACCGAGCTGACCGGCACGAACCTCTTCTCCAACATCAAGTCATACGCCCTCACCATGCCGCTCGGCTTCCTGCTCAGCTTCGTGTTCTGGGCCTTCATCTGGAAGTCCGGCGCCATCCCGTCGGACCTCTACCCCTACGCGCAGAAGATGTGGGAGCTGAACGCCAAGAACACCGTCCTGCTCTACTCCTCCACCATGGCGACCGAAGGCGTGAAGCCGCTCTTCTTCCAGGCCCTCCACCCGATGGTGATGGGCGGCGCCTTCTCCTTCTCCCTGGTCGTCTACATCATCCTCTCGGCCTTCAAGCTGCCGGTGATGGCGGTGTTCGGCTTCGTCCAGAGCGTTGGCTCCATGCCCCACTCCTTCATCCTCATCATCGTGGGGGCGCTGCTCGGCAAGTTCTTTTTCCGCCGGAAGTTCGGCGAGAAGCGCTTTCTTCAAATGGTGCCCGTGCTGCTCGCGGGCTACGGCACCGGGGTTGGTCTCGTGGCCCTGATCGGCGTGGCGATCAACCTCATTGTCAGCGCCGTCTCGGGATCCCCATTCTAGGTAACACGCTATGGAACAAATCGGAAGACAGGTCAGGCTGCCCCTGGGGCGCGCGGTGCAAATCGCCGTCCAGGGCATCCGCATCCGCTTCGGCCGGTCGCTGGTCACCGTCTCGGGCGTCGTGCTGGGCGTGGCGTTCTTCATGAGCAACGTGGCCTCCCAGATGATCAAGAGCGCCATCGCCCGCGAGCGCGAGCAGCGCCAGACGGTAAGCCTGATGCAGACCCTGGTGAAGGGCGAAATCGGCGACCTGGAAGGCAAGACCCTCGCCCTCGCCGTCTACGGCCCCCTCAGCGCCCCTGAAAAAGAGCTTCTGGCCTGGCTCCGCAAAGCCCCCGGCATGACCCTCCGCGGGCTGGGCCCCGCCGCCCCCGGCGTGACCCCCTGCACGGCCGGGACGCTGGGCCAGGGCGCCCCCCTCCTGCTGGTGCTGGGCAACGGCCCCGCCACCGACTCCCCTCAAACCCTCACGGCCGGCATGGCGCAGCCGGTGATGCTGGATTCACAGGCCGAGCGAGTGTTTCCGGAAGATAGGTCCTATACGCCCCATAAGTCCTATCCTGAAAACAGCCCCCTCCGCCGCGAGCTGTTCTTCGGCCGCGAGTCCGAGGAGCAGGCGGCCCGCTTCAAGCTGGAGGCGGAGCAGGCGACCTTCCGCACGGCCTGGATCGCCATCATCTCCATCCTGGTCACCGTGATCGGCATCGCCAACGCGCTGCTCATGTCGGTGACGGAGCGCTTCCGCGAAATCGGCACCATGAAGTGCCTCGGCGCGCTCTCCGCCTTCATCCGGAAGATGTTCCTCATCGAAAGCGCGATGATCGGCCTGGCCGGCTCGGTCATCGGGACGCTCCTGGGCGCGCTGCTGTCGTTCGCGGGGTACGGGCTCACGTTCGGCTTCGGCCTCATCACCGCCTCGCTCAACGTCGGCGTGCTCGCGGCCGCCGCCGGCGCCTGCGTGGCCGGGGGGACGGTCCTCTCCATGCTGGCCGCCATCTACCCCGCCAACTTCGCCGCGCGCATGGTGCCCGCCTCCGCGCTCAGGACCAACGTGTAACCATGGATAAAGACCTCCAACACCTGCTGGACGACGGGGCCACGGCCGAAAAAAGCGGCTTCGTGATCCGCGCCGTGGATGTGAAGCGCGTCTACCGCAACGGCGACGCCGAGACCCACGCGCTGCGCGGGGCTTCGCTCGACGTCAAGCGCGCCGAGTACCTCTCCATCATGGGCCCCTCCGGATCGGGCAAGACCACCTTTTTCAACATGATCGGCGGCCTCGACCGCCCCACCTCGGGCAAGGTCTACATCGACCAGGTGGACATCGCCCAGCTCGACCCCTACGAGCTCGCCTGGCTCCGCTGCCGCAAGGTGGGCTATGTCTTCCAGGGGTTCAACCTGATCCAGGTCATGTCCTGCATCGAAAACGTCATGCTGCCCATGGCCTTCGCCGGCCTCAGCGGCGAGGACTCGCGCGACAAGGCCATGGAGATCCTCGAGCGCGTCGGCCTCGCCGACCGCGCCCTGCACAAGCCGGCGGAAATGTCGGGCGGCCAGCAGCAGCGCGTGGCCATCGCCCGCGCGCTCGCCAAGTCGCCCGATATCATCCTGGCCGACGAGCCCACGGCCAACCTCGACCTCAAGACCGGCGAGGAGATCATCGAGCTGTTCTGGAAGCTCCGCTCCGAGCTCGGCGTCACCATCATCACCGCGACTCACGATCTCAAGATGCTCCGGCGCTCCGACCGGATCGTCTGGATCGAGGACGGGCTGATCGCCAAGATCTCCACGCCCGAGGAGATGAACATCAAGATCGAGGAGGTTCACTGATGGGCCTCTTCACCAAAAAGCCGCCGGTCCGGATCAGCGACCCCTTTGCCGTCATCCCCCTGAAGCCCGACCTCGTGGAGCTCAAGCGCGACAGCCGGGCGCGGATCCACCTGCGACTCACGGTGCCCGTCACCGGCGTCAAGAAATGGCTGGCCGCCCATGCGGGCTATGATTATACCCGCAAGGTGGAGCTGGACGAAAACGGCACGCTCTATTACGGCCTTGTTGACGGCAGCCACACGCTGCGGGAAATCGCGGATGCGCTGGCGGCCCACGCCGGAAGCCCGCTCGGGGACATGGAGAAATGGGTCGTGCTCTTCACCAAAAAACTGATGATCGAGAACCTGCTCGTCCTGAAGGTTCCGCCCGAAGCGCAGCTCCCGGAGAAACCATGAACGGCCTTTACCCTGAAATCGACACGCGAAGCGCGGAGGGCGGAGCGCCGCAACGCCCCATCATCGCCAAAGCCATCGACGTGAAGCGGATGTACACGCTCGGCAAGGAGCAGGTCTGGGCGCTCAAGGGCGTTTCGCTGGACATCTACGAGGGCGAGTACCTCTCCATCATGGGCCCCTCCGGATCGGGCAAGTCGACCTTTTTCAACATGATCGGCGCGCTGGACATCCCCACGTCGGGCACGATCGAGTTCATGGGCGCCGATCTCTTCGCCCTGCCCGAGGACAAGCAGGCCTGGGTGCGCTGCAACAAGATCGGCTACATCTTCCAGACCTACAACCTGGTCATGGTGATGACCGCGCTTGAAAATGTGGCCCTGCCCATGGTGCTGAAAGGCGCCTCGAAGAAGGAATCCGATGCGCGCGCCGCGGAAGTCCTCGACAGCGTGGGGCTGGGCCACCGGCTGCACCATCTGCCGAACCAGCTCTCAGGCGGCCAGCAGCAGCGCGTGGCCATCGCGCGCGCGCTGGTCAACTCCCCGTCCGTGATCCTGGCCGACGAGCCCACCGGCAACCTCGACAGCAAGACCGGCGAGGAGGTGATCGCCCTGCTCTCCCGCCTTCAGCGCGAGCGGAACGTGACGATCATTACCGCCACCCACGATGTGAAAATGCTTGCCATCTCAGACCGTATCGCCTGGATCCGCGATGGCAAGCTGGACCGCCTTGAAGAGCGCAAGAACGTGACGTTCTCGAAGCAGTAGCGCGCGTTACCGGGGTTAGTTGGCCGGAGCCCACTTCACCTTGTCCAGGAACGCGACGCCCGGCTCGCCCGTGGCGCCGGCCGTAAAGGCCCAGCGGAGCGTGTGGCGCCCGGCTCCCAGGACAACCGTTTCGGGCAGCCAGCCCCCCTTGTCGCCAAGCCGCCTCATGACCGTCCCATTGTCGAGGAACAGGCAGGTGTCCGAATCGCCGTTAAGCGCCCAGGCAAACGCCAGCGAGCCTGCCCCCTCCACCTCGGTCGCAAGCCAGGAAACCTGGCCCGGGGAAACCTTGGCGCTCATCGCGGCATCCGCGCCGTCAGCCGTATACTCCGTCTCCCCCGTCCAGGGGGCTTCGAAGGAGGAAAACCAGGTCAGGCCCGCGCCGTCCAGGGCGGCGGTCAAAAGGGACATCAGGCCGGCTTGCTCGGTTGCGACGGCCACGCTGCTCAGGGTCGGCTGAACGCTCTTCACCACTATCGCCACAGGCGGCAAAATAGTGACTTTGGCCAGCGCCGGAATCCCGACGATAGCGCCGACGGGCAAGTTCAACTGCACCTTGAAGACCTCGTTCGGCTCAACCAATCCATCGGGATTCGTCGGAATCCGGATCACCCTGGGCGTGACATCGCCGTCGAGCCAGGTGAGCGTCGTGGATAGCGGCTTGAAATCGGACCACGAGATGGCCGTGGCAGGCTTCGTGACCACATGAACAGACACCGCCCCGCCCGCATTGCCCGTGCGCAGGACGGTGAGCTTGGCCGTGTTGCCTTCCACCACGGAGTACGCCGCCAACTTGAAGCGGATCACCGGAGGATTGGTCGTCCCCACGGCGGACAGCCATTGCGTCGAGCCTCCGCCATTGCTGACAAAAGTCACATTGCCAGTCAGTGCCCCCGCTCCATGCGGATTCAGTTGAACGAACAGATTGGTCCACCCGAACCCCGGCAGGCTGAACACGTTCGTGGAAAGGGAGAACGGCCCCGGCGTCACCGAAACGCTTCCCGTTAGCTTGATCGCCCCGGCATTGGTCAGGATGAACGCGGTTCGCGCGGTCGCCCCGGTGTACAGGACTCCAAAGTCGTGCCCCGCGGGCGACACGTGAAGCTCCGCCGCCGTTGCGCCGGAGCCGCGCACGGAAACGAAGGCGCCGCCGCCATTGCTCGTCAGGACGTCGTTATTGGAGTAAACGCCGGTGATCCCCGGCGAAAAGAGAACCGTAACCGTGCCTGTTTGCCCGGGTTCGATGCTGAAGGGGCTTCCGGATT
>CAIKKV010000027.1 GCA_903828035.1 uncultured bacterium | reverse complement strand
GAGAAAATCCTTCGCTGGTACGAGGAGTGCCACGGGTTCGAGACCGTGCGGCTGCGCTACTTCAACGCCGCCGGCGCCACCGAGCGCTTCGGCGAGGATCACGATCCCGAGAGCCACATCATTCCGAACGTGCTCAAGGTCGCCCTCGGCCAGGCGGATTCGGTGAAGATTTTCGGCAACGATTACAAGACCGCGGACGGCACCTGCGTGCGGGATTACATCCACATCCTCGACCTGGCCCAGGCGCACATCCTGGCGGTCGAGGGCGGGAAGCCGGGCGCCTATAACCTGGGCAACGGCAGCGGGTACTCCGTCAGCCAGGTGGTCCAGACCGCCCGCGAGGTGACGGGCCATCCGATCCCCGCCGAGTTCCACCCCCGCCGCCCGGGGGACCCCGACGCGCTGGTGGCCGACGCCCGCCTGGCCGCCCGGGAGCTGGGCTGGAAGCCCCGCTATCCCCAGCTGAAGTCGATTATCGAGAGCGCCTGGAGCTGGACCCGGCGCCACCCCCGGGGATACCGCGCATGACCGCGCCTTCCGCCGCCCGCCTTGGCGCTTGCCTGCGCCGCGCCGGCGCCACGCTGGCGGTCGCCGAATCCTGCACCGGCGGCCTGCTCGGGGCGCGGCTGACGGCGGCAAGCGGCAGCTCCGACTGGTTTCGCGGCGGCGTGATTTCCTATTCCAATGACGCCAAGGTCCACCTGCTCGGCGTTCCCCTTAAGACCCTTCGCGCCCGCGGCGCCGTCAGCGAGGAGACGGCGTCGGCCATGGCCCGCGGCGCGCGCCGCGCGCTCGGCGCCGACTACGGCGTCGGCATCACCGGCATCGCCGGCCCCGGGGGAGCCGTTCCGGGCAAGCCCGTCGGCACGGTCTGCATCGCCGTGGCCGGCCCCCGGGCGCAGGTGGCGGTGGCGCGGTGCCTCTTCCCGGGAGGCCGGGCCGAGGTCCGCCGGGCCGCCTGCCGAAAAGCGCTCGAGATGCTCGACGAACGGCTGGGGACTGTGGCATAATAGCTTCTTTCCGAACGATTCCGGCGCGCGCACGAAACAAGGATATGGATTATGGCGAAAGCACCCAAGACTGAAACCAAGGGCGGCAATACGGCGCTGGACGCCGTCATGGCGGCGATCCAGAAAGAGTTCGGCGAAGGCTCCATTCTCAAGATGGGCGATGCCGCGGCCGTGAAACACGTCCAGGTCGTCTCGACCGGCGCCTTTTCCCTGGACATGGCGCTCGGCATCGGCGGGCTGCCGCGCGGCCGCGTGGTCGAGCTGTTCGGCCCGGAGTCCTCCGGCAAGACGACGCTGGCGCTGCACATCATCGCCAACGCCCAGAAAGAGGGCGGCGTTGCCGCCATCATCGACACGGAGCACGCCCTGGATCCGGGCTATGCCGCCAAGATCGGCGTCAACCTCGACGACCTGCTCGTCTCCCAGCCCTCCTCGGGCGAAGAGGCCCTGGCCATCTGCGACAAGCTGGTGCAGAGCCGCGCGCTCGACGTCGTGGTGCTGGACTCGGTGGCCGCGCTGGCCCCCCGGGCCGAGCTGGACGGGGAGATGGGCGACGCCCACGTGGGCCTGCAGGCCCGCCTGATGTCGCAGGCGCTCCGCCAGCTGACCGCGGGCATCGCGCAGTCCAAGACGCTGTGCATCTTCACGAACCAGATCCGCGAGAAAATCGGCGTCATGTTCGGCAGCCCCGAGACGACTCCCGGCGGCCGCGCGCTCAAGTTCTACGCGTCGGTCCGGCTCGATATCCGCCGGATCTCGTCCATCAAGGAGGCCTCCGGCCGCGTCATGGGCAACCGCACGCGCGTCAAGGTGGTGAAGAACAAGATGGCTCCGCCCTTCACGGAAGCGGAGTTCGACATTCTCTTTTCCAAGGGCATCTCGTGGGTCGGCTCCATCATTGACGCCGCCATTCTCCACGGGCTCGTGGACAAGCGCGGGTCGTGGCTGGCGTTCGAGGGCGTGCAGATCGGGCAGGGGCGCGACGCGGCCGTGGAGTTCGTGGAGGGCGACGCGGCCCTGCAGAAGCGGATGATGGAAAAGGTCCGGGAAAAGCTTGCGGCGGGTCCGGCGTTGCCGGGCAAGGGCGCGGCGCCGGCCACAGCAAGCGAATAAACCGGTTGGAGCGAGGGGCACCATGGCACGGGCATTGACGGCGGATGAACTCAGGACGCTTTACCTGTCTTTCTTTAAAGGCAAGGGACATGCGGTCATTTCGGGAAGCTCGCTGATTCCTGAAAACGACCCCACCGTCCTGTTCACCACGGCGGGCATGCACCCCCTGGTGCCCTACCTCCTCGGCGAGCCGCACCCGTCCGGCAAGCGCCTGGCGGATGTTCAGAAATGCGTGCGCACCGGCGACATCGAGGCCGTCGGGGACTCCACGCACCTGACCTTTTTCGAGATGCTCGGCAACTGGTCGCTTGGCGATTACTTCAAGGAGGAGGCCATCCGCTGGTCGCACGAGTTCCTGACGTCGCCGGAGTGGCTGGGCTTTTCGCCCGACTGCCTGAGCGTCACCGTCTACCAGGGCGACGAGGAGGTGCCGGCGGACGAGGAGGCGGCCCGGGTCTGGAAGAGCCTGGGCATTCCCGACTCGCGCATCCACCGCCTGCCGCGGGAGGACAACTGGTGGGGCCCCGCCGGCCAGACGGGCCCCTGCGGGCCCGACACCGAGATGTTCATCGACACGGGCAAGACGGCGTGCGGCGGCGGCTGCCGCCCCGGCTGCCGCTGCGGGAAGTACATCGAGATCTGGAACGATGTCTTCATGCAGTACAACAAGAAGGCCGACGGCACGTACGAGCCGCTCAAGCAGAGCAACGTCGACACCGGCATGGGCGTGGAGCGGACGATCGCCATGCTCCAGGGCCGCCCCTCCGTGTTCGAGACGGAGCTGTTCGCCCCGCTCATGGAGCAGATCCGGATCCTGTCGAACGGCGCCTCCGACCAGCCCAGCGAAGGGGTGCGGGCGGCCCGGATCGTGGCCGACCACATCCGCAGCTCGGTGTTCATCCTGGGCGACCCCAAGGGCGGCGTGAAGCCCGGCAACATCGGCGCCAACTACGTGTTGCGCCGCCTGATCCGCCGGTCCGTGCGCTACGCCAAGCAGCTGGGCATCCCGATGGGCTACACGAACGTGCTGGCCCGGGCGGTGATCTCGATCTACGGGAAGGTCTATCCGGAATTGGAGCAAAGCCGCGAGCGGATCATCGGCGAGCTGTCGGCCGAGGAGGAGCGCTTCGAGAAGACGCTGGCGGACGGGCAGAAGGAGCTGACCAAGCTGATCCAGGTGCTCAAGGAGCACGGGCAGGCCGTGGTGCCGGGCCGCAAGGCGTTCATGCTGTACGATACGTTTGGGTTCCCCCTGGAGTTCACCGAGGAGTGGTGCCAGGAGAACGGGCTGACGGTCGACCGGGCCGGCTTCGAGGAGGCGTTCAAGAAGCACCAGGAGCTTTCCAAGCAGGGCGACAAGTCCTTCAAGGGCGGGCTGGGGGATAACTCCGAGTCCACCACGCGCCTGCATACGGCCACGCACCTGTTGCACAGGGCGCTGCAGATGGTGCTCGGGGATCACGCCCAGCAGAAGGGGTCGAACATCACCCCCGAGCGCCTGCGGTTCGACTTCACGCATCCCGACAAGATGACGCCCGAGCAGGTGGCCGAGGTCGAGCGGATCGTGAACGAGCAGATCGACCGCGATCTTCCGATTGTCTGCGAGGTTATGACGCTGGAGCAGGCGAAGGAAAACGGGGCCACGGCCCTGTTCAGCGCCAAGTACGGCGAGCAGGTGAAGGTTTACGCGGCCGGCGATTTCTCCAAGGAAGTCTGCGGCGGCCCCCATGCCGCCCGCACCGGCGAGCTGGGCCGGTTCAAGATCCAGAAGGAAGAGTCCTCCAGCGCCGGCGTCCGCCGCATCCGGGCCGTGCTGGAAAAGCCGTAGCGGGCTTTCCGTCATGGCGGATGTGAAATCCATATTTGGCGACGACGCGGAGCCGAAGAAGGCGAAGCCGCCGATTTTCAGCGAGGCGGACAAGCCCGCCGCCCCGAGCATTTTTTCGGAGGCCGAAAAGCCGGCGCCGCCGAAGGTCTTCTCCGACGAGGAGCGGCCGGACGCGCCGAAGGTTTTCAGGGAAGAGGAGAAGGGTCGCCTCTGCCGCTATTGCAAGCACTACGTGGTGAATCCCTTTGTGCAGCGCTGCGCCTGTCACAAGCGTTCCGTCGAAGCCACGGATACCTGCCCGCAATTCGAGAAGGCGGAGCAGGAAGAAGAGGGATAGGACCGATAGGCGCTATAGGACCTATAGCCCCTATAAGTCCTATTTCTTCAGCTGCCGCTGCCTCACCGCTTCATACAGGAGCAGGGTGGCCGCCTGGGCGACGTTCAGCGAGTCGGCCTTGCCCAGCATGGGAATGCGCACCTGCAGGTCGGCCGCCTGCATCCAGATGTCGCTAAGCCCCACCTGCTCCGTCCCCACGACGATGGCCACGCCCCCGGTCATATCCACATCCGTGTAGTTTTTATCGGTGTGCGGCGTGGCGGCCAGGATGCGGATGTTCCGCTCGCGCAGCCAGGCCAGGACGGCGCCCGTTTCAGCCACCGCGAGGGGCACGGCGAAAAGCATGCCCGTGCTGGCCCGGACCACATTCGGATTGTGGACGTCGGTGCGCGGGTCGGCCACGATCACGGCGTGGGCCCCGGCGGCATCCGCCGAGCGGAGCAGGGTGCCGAGGTTGCCGGGCTTTTCGATGGATTCCGCCACCAGGATAAGGGGGCTCGCGGGGGGGGCCAGTTGCTCCAGGCGGCAGTCGATCTGGGGCGTGAGGGCCAGCAGGCCTTCGGGGCGGTCGCGGTAGGCCATCTTCTCGAACACCGGGGCGGCGCATTCGACGATCTCGGCGCCGGCGGCCTGGCAGCGGGCGATGAGGGCGGGTTCGTTGACCCCCAGGAAAAGGGAGGGGCAGGTGAAAAGCCGGGTGGGCGGATGGCCGTTGTCCAGGGCGCGAATCAGCTCCCGGTAGCCCTCGATAATCAGGAGGCCCGCTTCGTCGCGATGGGAGCGCTGCCGGAGCCGGACCACCTCCTTGACGAGCGGATTTTGGAGGCTGGTCAGGATCATGGTGTGTCGGCGAAGGCCTTAGGGGAGTTGGGTGATCGTGGCGGAGACGGACACCGCGGTGACCATATTGTTGCTGGAGATGATATTGGTGGGTGAGTTTCCGGAGGCTCCGGTGATGAACGACTCGACCGTCAGGATCTGCGTGGCGGCGTTGGTGGAGGAGGAGGAGGTGGTGTAGATGACCTGATTGCCCAACCGCTTGTTCAGTGTGCCCAGCGATTCGGTGGACAGGGACCAGCGATACTCGTACCCGCCCGAGACCGTAAAGACGGCGCTTTCGCCGGGGTGCAGGGTGATGGACCTGGGCTCCAGGGTCAATTGAACGTCGGCGGAGGACTCCGCTTCGCACCCGATGAAAAGAAGGGATGACACGGCCGCGAGGCTGCAGGCGAACACGATCCATAGACGTTTCATAGGGCTCTCCATGCGCTGATGGGATGCATACTAAACTGCGCCGTTCCGGCTGTCAATGCGTGAACAGGCGGTCGATTTCGCGCCGGGCGATGCGCACGGCATTCCGGGCATTGGCCAGGTTGCCGTGCACGGTGTAGACGTCGCGGACGATGATTTCGACCGGCACGTCGCGGGTCGCCGCCAGGGTTTCCCGGATATGGGCGGCCCAGGCGTCTTCGTTCAGGACCTTGTCCACGCTGAGGAAGTTCGGGTCCGGCTTGCGCGAGAACACGATATCCGTTCCCTTCAGCGCCTCGGCCATGAACGCCTGGTCGCACCAGCGGGAGATGGAGACCTTTTTAAGGTGCGGAAGGCGGCGGATATCGTCCCAGAACGGGTGGGCGGGTTCGCAGCACCCGTAGTAGAGGAGGCCCACCGGCTCACACACATCACGGTAGTAGGGGAAGCAGAACTCGTGGTACATGTCCGGGGAGACGCCGACCGTCTCCTGGCTGTTGGCGCAGCCCCACATGTCTTTCAGGCGCACCGGTCCGCCGTTCCCGTCGGGCTGCGGAAGGCGCCTGGTGAAGTTGAAGCTGGAGCCGAAGCTGGACTCGTTGCCGTTGTTGCAGTGAAGCAGCCCCTCGGATTCGGCCCAGCGCATGGAGGCGAGCGCGTTGTCGCGCAGCTTGCCCATCAGGGCGTGGACCAGGTCCGGGGTGTCGCACATGGCGGTGAAAAAGGCTTCCATGCCCATGAGCTGCACGACGCGGTAGGTGAGCATCGTGAAGCCGCCCGTGCCAGTCCGGATGTGCACGGGCAGCCGGTCGCCCAGCAGGTCCTCGAGGAAAGCCTTCCAGGCGTGGGTTTTCGGACGGTCCACACGGCAGGTGGTCGGCTTGATCAAGTCCAGGTCACGGGCCAGGTCGTGAACGGGATGGATAAAACGATAACCGGTTTCGACGCCTTCCCCATCCTTGATGGCCTCTGTGGGAATGGCCACGCCGACGTCATTGATATCGGTGAACCAGCCGATGTTGAACGTGTCGGCGATGACCTTGTCGTCGTCGATCAGTTCGTGGTTGCGGGTCTGGTACAGCATCTGCTGTTCGATCTTGCGGCCCAGGGGGGACGCGCAGCGGAAGGCCGACTCCGGCAGGAAATCGCGCGCGAAGGTCCACGTTTCGATGACAACGGGAGGCGGGACGCGGGAGCCGCCGTCATTGAGCGCGTACCAGCGGGCGCGGCGCTCGGCCATCACCGGAAGGGCGGCGTACTCCGCCTGCCTGGCGGCCAGGTCGCGCAGATAGGTTCGTTCGGTCGCGGGCAGCTGCCAGTCGGTCGTCATGGCTTCTCCTTGGTACAGTGAGCGGACATTGTGCGATATTCCCGGATCAAGTCAAGCGAGTCAGCTCAATCCTAATCTTACTTTGATCTTAATCCGCTCGATCGCCGTTGAGTCGAGACTTGTACAGGAGGAGGGGTTTTGAGATACTGGAGGGCTTGAGACGGGGCCGCGCCTTGGCGCGGGAGAGCCCGCTCTGAAAGGAACGATGAAACAGGGATTTTCCGTCATGCTGTTGACCGGCCTCCTGGCCGCGGGGTTGCTTCGGGCTGAACCCGTTCAGATCGACGGCGTCACCGCCTGGGTGAACGGCTCGGCCATCACCGTGATGGATGTTCTCCGCGAGTCGCAGCCCCAGTTCGCCGCCCTGCTGCAGGAAAAAGAGCTGGCCCGGGCCGAGGTGAACGCCCGGCGGATGGCCATTTTCCGCCAGGCCCGGCGGAGCCTGGTCGACGCCGAGTTGATCTACGCCTGGTACGGGAAGGAGAAGGAAAAGGCCCGG
>CAIKKV010000026.1 GCA_903828035.1 uncultured bacterium | reverse complement strand
GCGTCGGCGCCCGGCCGAAGAACTCGAGTCCGAGCTGGTCGCCCAGGGAGCGCAGGAGGACAGGTCGCGCCGGGTGTTTCCACGGGGTTGCCCAGCGGGTGACAGGGAAGGGCCGAGCCGATTCAGTGGAGCAATTCCACGTGAGGGTCTGTTCAGGCTCGCCGGCGCACCAGCGCACCGCCAACTGCCCGGCTCCCGGCGGCAGAGGCGCGGGATCGGCCAGGTGGACGGCCTCCGCGGGAAAGGGCGGGGCGTAGGCCTCGACCTCGCGAAGGCCCGCCTCTCCGGACGCGGAGTCGAGCAGTTCCACGCGGACATAGGCAACGCCGGAGACCGGCTGCAACTGGAGCGTGACCGTGCCGGAGGCCCACAAGGAAGGGTTTTGATTGTGCTCCCAGAAGGACCAGGCGCGTTCGTAGCGCCGCAGCGTGCGCCCGTCCGCGGCAAGCAGGGAAACGATCGCCTGGCAGGGATGCGAAAGCCGCAGGACAACCCGGGCAACCGTGCCGATCTCGCGCAGGGGGACGACGACCGAGGCGGGGGTGCTGTGCGTGAGCCACGCCGTGTTGGTGTTGCCGTCGGTCATGGCGGCGAGGGCTTCAGCGCCGGAGCCGTCCGCCGTCCGCAATGCCAGGTTGGTCCGCGGGTCCAGCGGGCGCAGGCGGAACACGCCGTTGGAGGCGACCACGTCTTGCGCGGCGGCGGGCGCCGGGGGAAGCGCCGGCGCCGGCGCTTCCGCGGCGTCCGTCAGGAATTGCGGCGCGCGCGGCAGGGGGCCCGGCAACAGCGGGTTTGCGCCGGTGAGAAAGGCGTTCAGCCAGACGGCCTCGGCGGCGGCCAGCGAGTTGGGGCAGGCCTCGGCCGCCCGCGCCAGAGCGGACGTCGCGGAAGCCGGGTCGAGGTCCCATAACAGCTCTCCGAGTTGGCGTTGATAGTCGGCTTCCTGTTCAGGCATCTCCAGGCGGCGCGCCGTCTCGATCAGGTCGCGGTAAATCCCGACCTGCACCGGACGCGGCGGGTCAGCCTGCCGCATGCGGCTGATCAACAGGCGCATGCGGTGGGAGTCTCGGATCCGGTCCTGCGCGTTGTTTTTGATCGCGGCGGCGGCGAGCGCCAGGGCCTCGGGTTGCATCGCTCCGGAGCCGCGGAACAGCAGGGAGAACGCCTCGTCTTCCGCCTGTCCGGCCGGCAGGCAGTCGAAGGCTTGCCGAAAGGCGCGGAGGCGCAGCGCCGGGTTCGCCTGTGTGCCAAGGGCCGTCAGCAGTCGCGTCCAGGCGGGCGATTCGCTCGCGTAGCGCGGCAGGCTTCGGAACTCCCCGGCCGTTTGGAGGGCGTCCTCCCAGCGTTGTTCGAGAACCGCCTGGTCCATCCGTTTTGCGATCGCCCGGGCCGCCGCCTGATCCTGCGCGGTTTTTTCTGTCCGCGCCCGCAGGTCGCGGGCCGCTGCCGCATCGCCGGCTTCCGTACGGAGCCGGAGCAGCAAGGTGCGGGCGGACGCGCTCTCGGCGCTCTCGTCCGGATTGGCCGCCAGGAAAGACGCGCATTCCTTTTCCAGATCCCCCCGTGCCGCGGAGCGGCTATAAAGGTCAAGGAAGGTCCACCAGAACGCGCGGGCGGAGGGATAAGGACCGCAGGCCGTTGCACCGAGCCGGGCGAGGGCGTATTTCTCCGCCGCTGCCAGGTCAAACCCGCTGAGCGCATGGCGTGTGAGGAGAAGAAGCCGCGTGCTGTGGCGGGCCCGCGGGTAGAGCGCCTCGCACGCGGCCAGGCGCGTCGGCTCGGGGACCCGCTTGCTGTCGCCGGCTATTTGCGCGAGGGGCTGCAGGACCCGGGCCTGCAAGCCGCCGAATGCGGGATAGTTGGCCGTGAAGTTTGTGGCCGCCGCCAGGCACGCGTCCCATTCGCCGGCGGAGAACAGTTCCGCCACGCGGTCGGCATCCGCCTCCGCAGCCGCCTCGCTGCCGGGGAAATGACGCCGCAGCCCCTCGCGACGCGACTCCTTTTCGCCGGGCGTGAGGGTTGGCTGGTTCACCAGGCTGTCGCGCCATACGCGTGAAGCCTGCGCCCCGGTTAACATCGACTCGGGGTCGGGAGCCGCCGCCAGGGCGCTGGCGGACACAAGGAGACCCATCAGGCCCGCGCGTTTCAGGAATCGGACGGGGTTTGGCCCGAGGCGGCTCTTACCGGACATGGACGACCGACGTTGATGCGGCCCGGTAGATCTCGCGCACTTTCCAGAATGACTCCTTGGGGCGCCGGAAGCGATCCAGGAGGCCTTTATTGTTAAAGGAGCCTGGCCGGTTGGACCAGTACTCGCTGATGGTCCGGATGTCGGCGAACTGCCAGAGGAACACGCCCGTCACCCGAGGATCGTCCAGAAGGGCGCGCAGGTTCTTTTCGAGAATATCGGCCTGGAAGCGCTCCGACCACTTGCGCGTTTCGAGCGAGCGGTCGCCGTACAGGCCGGCGGCGCCGGTTTCGGTGACGATCAGGGGCCGCCGCCCCCGGCCCTCGCGCCGCAACTTGGCTGTGATGCCGGAAATCAAGGCGGGCCAGGCGACGAAGCGCTTTTCATCGTACCACCCCGGATACGAGTTCAGTCCCACAAGGTCGAGAAGGGCGAGGCCGCGGTCGTCGAGAAGCCGGTTGGAGGCATAGCTCACCGGCCGGCTCTTGTCGCGTGCGCGGGCCAGTCGCACGAGTCGGGCGGCGGCGCGCCGGCCGGCGGGGATATCCGTGGCGCACTCGTTGAGGACGCTCCAGACGAAAACGCCCGGGCGATTGAAGTCGCGCGCGATCATGCGTTCGAGTGCGGTTTCCGCGAGCGTCAGGTAGGCGGGGTTGTCGACCACGGCCGCCCAGCGGCCGTAGAAGGGAATTTCGGACCAGACCAGCAGCCCCATCTCGTCGCACAGGTCCATGGCTAAGGAATCGATGGGGTAGTGGCAGCGGACGGCGTTGGCGCCGAGATCGCGGATGATCTCGAAATCGCGTAGCGTGATATCGGCCGGAACCGCGAAACCGCTGTCGCCGTATTCGTGGTGGCGGTTCACGCCGAGGATCTTCAGCGGCTCGCCGTTGAGCAGGACTTGCGGGCCCCGGCAGGAGAGCGTCCGGAAGCCGGTGCGGTCGCAGAGGTCGTCCCCTCCGCAAATGACGCGAACGGTGTGCAGGCGGGGCGCCCCGGGAGACCACATCGCGAGCGGTTGCGGGGGGAGGGCTCGCGCGATGCGAACGGTGCGCCCCGCGGGGAGTCGCACCTTCCAGCAGGCCGTGACGGCGCCGTTCAACTCGAGGGTCAGGGTTTCGGTCCTGTCTTTCGACCCGAGATTGGCGATTTGGATTTCCGGCTTCAGCGTCACGCCCTTCTTCGATAGGGAGTAAGGCAGG
>CAIKKV010000025.1 GCA_903828035.1 uncultured bacterium | reverse complement strand
GAGGATCAATCCATCTGTAAAGCACGTCCACCACCAGGTTGGCGCCCACCACCAGCACCGCGCTGAAGAGCACCGTGCCCATGATCATGGGCACATCCAGGTTGAACACACTCTGCACCGCCAGAGTACCAATGCCGGGGAGGGCAAACACATTTTCCACGAACAAAACCCCGCCCAGCAGCGCGGCGACATCCATGCCCAGGACGGTCACCACCGGGATCATAGCGTTGCGAAGCGCATGTTTGAAAAGGACGCTGGATTCAGGCAGCCCCCGGGCGCGGGCAGCTCTGATGGAAGGGCTGTCCAGCGCTTCCACCATATTGGTATGGATCAGGCGGGCGTAGTAGCCGATGGATAGGATCGCCAGGGTGAGGGCAGGTAAAAGCAAATGGGTAAAGCCACGGAAACCAGCCACAGGAAACCAGCCCAGCTTATAAGACAGCCAATACTGAAGCATCCGCGCCAGCCAAAAGGCGGGCAGCGACAGCCCAATGGTGCCAAGGACCAGCACGGTGCGGTCGAACCAGGAGCCACGATATTTGGCAGTCAAGACACCCAGTGGAACAGCCAGCAACATCCACATCGCGATAGCGGTGGCGCAGAGCGCGGCCGTGGCAGGCAATCGGGTGCGAATGGCGTCGGAAACCTCCTGGTCGGTGACAAAGGATCGGCCCAGGTCACCCCGGGCCAGTTGGCCAATGTAATAGCCCAGCCGCTTCCAAACCGGATCATCCAAATGGTATTTGGCATGGATGGCTTGGATCACCTCGGGCGATGCTTTGGATCCGGCGATTATCCGGGCCACATCCCCAGGCATCATGTTGACGAGCAGGAAGGTCAGCACTGCGGTGCCCAGCAGTGTGATTCCAGACCAAAACAGACGGGTTAGTATTCGTGTTGTCATATAAAATCATTTGTCGATCCATGTCGTTTCTAAACGCAAGATGGGCCAAAAACCGCGAGGGCGAAAACCCTTCAGCCAATGTTGACGAATGGTGCCCGTGTTTCGATAGCATAAAAATAGCCATGGCGCATCTTGGACGATTAATTGTTCGATCTCTTGATATTGTCGAATGCGGCGATTTGGATCCGTTTCAACCGCAGCAGTTTGGAATAGATTCTGGACCTTTATGTTCGAGTAGAAGGCCCAGTTGAGGCACGCTTGATCGGTAATATTATCCCCATTGAGGAGTGCATCCAAAGTATCCTTCGGATCGTTGATTGACGCGCCCCAGTCGGTGAGACCCATGGCGATGTTTTTTCGACGTTGCATATTATCGTTGAGCGTTGGCCATGTGACCTCCTTGATATTAGCGACCACACCGACCGCTTTTAAGTCATGCTGGACTGACTGGGCGATATTCCTCCACACCCCAGAATTAGCGGCCCAAAGGGTGATCTGAAAACCATTGGGAAATCCTGCCTCGGCAAGGAGAGTTCGAGCCTTGGCCGGATCGTATGTGTACTCCGGCAAGTCAGGGTTAAATCCCTTCACATTCATTTGAAGCGGACCACGTGCCGGGACTGCCCGATTCAGCATTTTTCGCACCAGGGCATTCTTGTTCACTGCATGGTTTATTGACATGCGAACCAGGCGATTCGTAAAAGGCGGCATTTCGCAATTCAGCGCCGCATAAGTTGGAATAGTGCCTTTGACCGATTCCAGAATCAGTTGGGGCTTTGAGTGTTTTCTGAAACGCAGAAAGTCTGGATCCGTGATAAGAAACTCAACATCCAATTCGCCTCGTTCGACCATCATGGCTTGTGTTGCCCAGTCGACATTGACCAATACTTCGATGGCATCCAGATAGGGTTCTCCCTGACGGAAATAATGCGGATTCCTTTCGAGACGCAGGCGCACTCCACGAACCCATTCTTTGAGAATAAAGGGACCTGCGCCCAAGGGATGGGACCCAAATCGATTCCCCCATCGCGCCACCTCTTCACGGGGCACGATACCGGAAAATACCGCCGCCAGGATTTGTGTTAAAGCCAGATTCGGCTGGTCCAATTGTATCTGAACCGTCCGTGGATTCAAAGCGCGGAGGCCTTCCACTCTCTTGGGTTCAATCCATCGCTCTGTAGTGGCATTCATGCTGTTGGTTGAGGAAGCCTCTTTTAGTCGGGCATTCACAAAAGCATCCCCTCCTCGAATGCCTCGAAAATAACCCATTTCAGGCGAGGCTGTCGCAGGATCAAGAAAACGTTCCAGGGAGTAAACGACATCATCGGCAGTTAGCTCTCGCCCATTTGAAAAGCACACACCGGGACGAAGCCGGATGGTATAGGTCAAGGCATCGGAGGAAATCTCGGGCAATT
>CAIKKV010000024.1 GCA_903828035.1 uncultured bacterium | reverse complement strand
GCCATGACATTGGTGGCCCAGGTCAGGTGCTCCTGGCCCGTGGAGCCGAACTTGCGGCCGACCAAGTAGTAGATGTTCTCCACGCGCGGGAGCTTCTGGATGGCTTCGGGGTCGAGCAGGTCGCAGCTGATCGTCTCGATGCCGCACGCCTTGAGCGCGGAGAGGTCGGAGCGCGCCACGCCGATGACGCGCTTCTTCACCCCGGCGGCGTCGATGGCGCGCTTGGCCATGACGGCGAGGGTCGGGCCGACCTTGCCGCTGGCGCCGATGACCATGATGTCGCCGTCCAGCTTTTTCATGAAATCCACGAGCGCGGGAAGCGGGCGCGTGAGCACCTCGTCCAGCTGTTCCACCGAGTCAATGCGGGCCGGGTAATGGATCACGGTCGGTCTCCGGGTAGGGGTGCGACTTAAAACGAAAAATGTACCATGTGACACGTGTTTAGGCAAGTCTAAGCGTGCGCCGGAGCGCCCCTGGACACGTGCGTTTAAAATCCTTATTTTGAGTTGATTTCGGTCCGGAAAAATGGGATATTAGGGAACTCAGGATGTTGGAAGAAGGACATTAGAGAACAAGGAGAACGGATGAAAGTTTCAATCGATCTGGACGCTTGCGTGGGTTGCGGGCTTTGCGAAGGTGATGCTCCGGAGGTCTTCGAGATGGATGGCGACAAGGCCAAGTGCAAGATCACCGATGTGCCCGAGAGCCTGCAGAAGTCGGCCAAGGAAGCGGCCGCCAACTGCCCTCAGGAAGCCATCAAGCTGGTGTAGAGTCAATGCGGGCCGGTTTACGCCGGCCCTTTTTTTCACCCGGGGAGTTTATATGAAAATTTGTGAATGCAGCGTGTGCGGTCATATCGAGTTCGATGCGGCGGACAAGTGCCTGGTGTGCCGGGCGACGCAGTCCTTCAAGGATAACGAAGCCGCCATCAAGAAGCCCGGCCAGACCCCTGGCGGGGAAGCCGACAAGAAGCATCTGCCCTTCATCAAGATCGAGCCCGATGGCTTTTTCGGCGGCACCGACTCGGTGATGGTCAAGGCCATGATCGGCGAGATGGAGCACCCGATGAAGGCGGAGCATTTCATCCGCTGGATCGACGTCTACCTCGACCAGAAGTTCGTCAACCGCCTGTGGCTGTCCCCTGACGCCAACCGCCCCGCGGTTGCGGTCAGCATCAAGGCCAAGAGCGGCACCGTGACGGTGTGCCAGAATTGCAACCTGCACGGCACGTGGATGATGGAGAAGTCGTTCTAGAGAGTCGTGCGGAAAAGTTGATTCCCTGAGGCTGTTGTGCGGTGCCACGCCACAGCCTCTTTTTTTTTGCCCGGGTCAGGCCGCCGTCCTTCAGCCGGCGAAGGAATTGACCAGCAGGGCGATGACGATGCCGAGGAGGAGGCCCATGAAGACCTCGAAGCGCGTGTGGCCCAGCAGTTCCACGAGTTTTCGTTCCGAAAAATGATGGTGCTTGAAGAGTTCCTGCACCATGTCGTTGAGCAGGGAGGCCTGGAGGCCGGCGGCGCGCCGGACGGTGGAGGCGTCGAACATGACGATCAGGGCCATGATGAACGTGCTCATGAAGACCTGGGAGCCGAAGCCGCTGTTCATGCCCACGGAGGTGGCCAGGGCGCAGACGGTGGCGGAGTGGGCGCTGGGCATGCCGCCCAGGCTGGACAGGTACCTGAAATCGACCCGCTTGTTGGCCCTGTAATTGAGCGCCACCTTGATGACCTGGGCGGTGAACCAGGCGACGAAGGGCGACAGGAATGACGGGTTTTCGAAGAAGTCCGAAGCCTTGAATGGAATCGTCATCCGGGAAGTATGCGACCTGGACGGGGATTCCGTCAATCTCATAGCGGTGGTCCCACGTTCTCGCCCACGGAACGCGGGCACATAGTGGTCTTAATTGTACTCGTAATCGTAATCTAGGCCTGGCGGGGTTGCGTGAGGCGGGTTGCGGCGTTTCGGGCGTTCCCTGATCAAAACGCCGCAACCCGACGGGTGGTCTCGCATCGGCGAGATGGCTATGGGGATGCGGCTTGTTTTCGTTTCCAGAGCAGCAGCAGGCCGAGGGGGAGCAGGCCGGCGAGGACAAGGAGCCGGGCGCCATTTACGGGCACGGGCGGACTGGCAAAGCGGGCCAGGTTCCAGAAGAGGACGAGCACCGACATCCAGACCAGGGAGAGGTTCGGCATCATGTCGCCCGACTTGGTGAATTGGAACCCCGGCATCCGCTTCCGGCTGAACGGATAAAATAGGGCCGAGCCCAGGAAGCCAAGCTGGTCCGCCAGGGCGTGCGCCGCCCAGCCCGCGAACGCGGTCAGCCCCGTCAGCCAGCCGGCCGCCGGCGCGAGCAGGAGCCCCGCGGCGGCCGCCAGCACCAGGCTGTGGCTCCAGGCCCGGTGCCACGGGATGAAGTCGATGCGGATGCGCCCGTCCGGCAGCGGCACAAACGCCAGCATCGGCCCGTCGAGGATTGTCACCGCCACGGTCGCCTCATACCCGATGACCAGTGGCGCCTTGGCCCGCGCTGTCCCCGTTTCCTCCATCGGCTCGGCGAGCGGGCGCCCGCCCATGGTGCAGACCGCCCCCAGCCCCGTCGTCAGCCCCCCGTCCGCCGAGAACGTCACCGTGTAGTGCTGCCAGGCGTCCGCCCCCAGCTGGATCGTCTGCAACCGCGCCCGGATGGTCTTTTTCGTCCGGAAGGCCTGGTCGATGGCGCAGGCGAGGCCGTCCGCCACCATCTGCATGTCCGGCTCCAGCGGATCGGGAATGATCTCCATGTCGTGCCGGGCCAGGAACCGCGCGCCCTTGAAGTCGAGCGCATCGGGCAGCAGGCCGAAGAAGCCGCCGGCCAGCATGGGCAGGGGATTGCCATGCGCCGCTTCCTGCACGGCTCCGGGAAAGCAGGAGGCGGCGGCGAGTCCCGCGATGTAGTGGGTGACCCCTTTCATAGGCGCGCCATCTGCCAGGCGATGGGCAGCAGCACCACGCCCAGCGCGTTCAGCCGCCGCGAATGGTACAGCAGGGGAATCCCGCCGATGCCGGTGCCGACCGCCGCCACGGCCACTCCCGTCCAGCCGGTCGTGAGAAAGACCAGCAGCAGCAGGAGGAGCAGGGCGATCCGGCAGGCGGCCGGCGCCCGCTCCGGCGGGCAGAGGCGCATCAGCAGCGTCGCCAGCGGCCCCTGCGCCAGGAACGCCACGCCGGCCCCGATGGCCACGGCGGCGGCCAGGAGGAAGAGCAGGCCGGGCTGGTCGGCTGGGCAGAGGGACTGGATTTGCCAGGCCGCGCCGCCCCGGATGAGGCTGGCGCCCGGCAGGGCGAAGAGCATCAGCGAGCCCGCGTAATAGACCATCCGGGAGGAGCCCTGCGCCACCAGGAACGCGCGGTCATCGGACTGGGCGGCCGCCTGCCCCGCCAGCAGCGCGCCCAATCCGCCGGTGACGCCGGGAATCAGCGCGGCAAATCCGCCGCCCGCCGCCCCGGTGAGGGTTCCGGCCAGCCAGGCTTTCAGGCTCAGGCCGCGCGGCGGGAGGGCTTCCTGCCCGGGCTCCGGCCGGCCCAGGCAGGATTGGATCAGCGAGGGAATGGCGAAGAGGCCGATGAGGGCGGGGGCCAGGGATTGCGAGGCCCGCTCCGGCGGGAAGGGGGAGTGGTTCATGAGGAGGTACCCGAAGGCGCCGGAGAGCAGCAGCGTCAGCAGCCCGGCCAGCCAGGAGGAGGCGCCGTCGCCCAGCCGGCGCCAGCCCGCCGGGCCGCGGGTGCCGCCCTTGGGCCATTCGGAAAGGGGCAGGTAGAGGATGACCGCCCAGAGGATCCAGTGGAAATGGGGACGCAGCACGGTCAGCAGGGCGGGCATCGCCGCCGGGAGGAGGGGCAGGGTCGCGAGGATGAGCAGCGCGCCGCCCAGCCCGCCGCCGGCCGCATAGAGCGCCGCGGCGCGGCCCTGGCCCCGGCGGAACGCCGATTGGGCGGGCGGCATCATGAGCGCGGTGCTTTCGTCGGGCACCGACAGGAAGATCATGGGGAGGATGCCGGTGATGGCCCAGGCGGTGACGGCGGCGGCCGCCAGGGCCGCAAAGGCGGCGGGCGGCACGCTGTCCGGGGGAAGGGCCTGGGCGGCCAGAAGCAGGACGGCGAGAAGATTGTAGACATGAAACCCGGGCAGGCAGCCGAGCAGGAGCGCGGCGCCGGTTCCGGACAGGATCCAGAGGAGCAGCACCCCCGCCGTCATGGATCTTCCCCGGTTTGGAGGGCCGCCGCCTCGCGCACCTGGAGCGACGGCATTTGGTTCGCCTTTACCGTCAGCCAGCCCGTCACGCGGACAGGCGTGCCGCTGCCGGTTTCCCGGGCCATCAAGGCGGCGGCGGTTTCCCCGAAGGCGGAGATGCGCACCCGCCCGGTTCCGTCGTCGAGGGTGAAGCCGTACCACCGCTCGCCGCTGCGGGTGGCGCCGGAGCGCGTTCCGCCGGCCGCGACCCCGCGCATCCGGACGCGGGCGAAGTTCATGGACGGCCGGATATCGGAAGCCTTGAGGATCGGCGGCTCCTGCCGGCGCACGGCGAGCGCCAGCAGGACCAGTCCGCCGAGGGCCAGCGCCAGGGCGGCGAAGCGCAGCCCGCGCAGCCCGGCCTGGCGCTCGGCGGGGCAGTCGCAGTAGGGGCAGGTCTCCAGCGGGCCGATGAATCGGTTGCAGGCCGGGCAGCGGCCCGAGTGTGTGCCCATGCTACAGGCTCCCCACGATGAGCCGGAGGATGTCCTCCGAGGTGAGCAGGCCGACCACCTCTCCGCGGGCGCCCGTGACGAGGCAGAGCGACTGCCGGGCGCGGCGCATGAGCGGGAACAGCTCGGTGAGCGGGGCGTTGTGCTTGACGAACAGGGCGGGCTTCATATAGCGGGAGATCGGCTCCCGGCTGTCCGGCGGCTCGAGGGGCAGGATTTCGTAAAGATTGGCGAGGCCGACGAAGGCGTTGGCCTCCGCCGAGTAGAGCGGGATGGTGGAGCAGTTGGTGTCGCGGGCCGTGGCGTAGAACTCGGCCACCGTGGCGCTGGCCGGGACTTGCGCCATCTTCGCGCACGGGATCATGCAGGCCGGGGGCGTGGTTTCGGACAGGTCGGCCACCCGCAGGATCATGATTCTCTGTTTCGGGGTCAGCAGCCCGCTGTCGGTGCTCTCCTGGGTCAGCACGATCAGGTCGTCCCGCGTCATGACCGGCGACCGGGCCACCTGGCCGTCGGGATCGCGGATGATCCAGTCGGTCAGCACGGTGACCATCCGGATCAGCGGCGCAAAGAGGCGGGAGAGGGCCTCCAGCACGCGGATGAACGGGCGGGACCGGTTGATGGGGTGGGCCCGGAACCAGGCCTTCGGGGTGTATTCGCAGAAGACCAGGACGATGAGGGTCATCAGGACGCCCGCGATGAGCTCGCCCCAGCGGGGGATCAGCGTGTCGAGCAGGCTGGCGGCCAGGATCGAGCTCATGATCATGGTGAGATTGGTGCCGATCAGCGTGGTGCCGAGCAGGCGGCTGGGGGAGTCCAGGAAGGCCTGGATCCGCAGCGCCCAGTCCTGCTCCTCCTCCACATGGGGCCGCAATTTGAGCCGGTTGATGGAGATCATCCCGGTTTCGATGCCGGCAAAGAAGGCGTTGCCGATGAGGCACAGGAAGATGAAGTTCAGCTGGAGGAAGATCAGCATGGGGTCAGTCCTCCGCCTTTTCCAGGATGACCGTCCGGATGCGGTGGTGCTTGACTTCCCCGACGGTGGCCTTGCAGCCCTGGGCCACCACCACCTCGCCGCTGCGGGGGAGGTGCTCGGCCTTTTCCGTCACCCAGCCCGCGATGCGGTCGGCGCCGTCGGCCGTCAGCTCCAGCTCCAGCTCGTCGTTGATGTCCTCGAGGCTGGTGGTGCCCTCGACGATCCAGCGGGTGGAGCCCAGCGGCTTGATGCCGCCGTCGGAGGCCTGGCCGTCCAGGTCGGGAAGGATCTCCTCCAGGATGTCCTCGCGGGTGACGAGTCCGGCGGTGCCGCCGTATTCGTCGATGACGATGGCGATCTGGATGTGCTCGTGCTGGAACAGGGTCAGCAGGTTGTCGAGGGGCATGGTGTCGGGCACGAAGAAGTGGGGGATCAGGGAGTCCTTCAGGTCCGGCTTTCCGGAAAGGACGAAATGGGGGACATCGATGAACCCCTCGATGTGGTCGAGCGCGCCGCGGTAGGCGGGCAGGAACCGTCCCTCGGCCTTGCGGACGGTGGCGGGCCAGGTGGCGGGGTCGTCCTCCAGGTCGAGGCCCTTGATGTCGACCCGGGGCGTCATCACGTCGCGCACTTCGATCTTCTCGAGGCGGATGATCCCGTCGATCATGGCGCTCTCCTCGATGTTCAGGACGCCCTCCTGCTCGCCCACGTCCACCATCGTGCGAAGCTGCTCGTTGGACATGGGCGTGTGGCGCCGCTCGAAATGCCGGGAGAAGGAGCGGGTCACGCGGTCGAGCAGCCAGCGGAACGGGGTGGTCAGGGTCATGTGGAGGCGGATGAAGGGCAGCAGGCGCAAGGAGAGCGTTTCGGCGTTGCGGAGGGCCAGGCGCTTGGGGACGAGCTCGCCGAAAATGATGATGAGGAAGGTCATGACGGGAATGGCGATGGAGGCGCCGTGGCCGGGCATCAGGCGGTTGGCCACCGTGTAGCCCAGGTTGGCCGCGACGATGTTGACGAGGGTGTTCCCGATCAGGAGCGTCGAGAGGGGTCGGGTGGGGCGGGACAGGAGCAGCTCGATTTCCCGCGCCGCCTTGGGCCGCCGCTGGGCGATCCGGTGGATCAGGATGGGGTTGAGCGAGAACAGGGCCGTTTCCGTGCAGGAGAACAGGAAGGACTCCAGGAAGAGCACGAGGATGAAGAGGATTAAGAGGAGTGTGATCAGCATAGGGGCAGCCCCGCTGCGCCGGGCGGCGCTTACCGGGTGGGGGCCTCCGGTTGGGGTTTGTCCACGACGCGGATTTGCAGGGACGTTCGCAGCCGGGAGGGGAGGCTGGTGACGTTCAGGTCCTCCACCATCCACTCGTCGTCGATCTGCTTTAAGCTTTTGACCTCGATCCGGCGGATCGGCCGGCCGCCCGTGTCGAGCCCGTCGGCCCGGATCAGGAACAGGTATTTCCGGTCGATCCACAGGCGGGCGGAGGCGTACGGGGTGGGCTCGCCGGCGGGCGCCGGCGCCTCGATCACCAGGCAGGCGCGGTCGAGGACCGACTCCGTCCCGGTCAGGCGCGCCCCGCGCCACCAGAGGAAGGAGAGGCTCAGGTCGGACCAGGTCAGGTCGGTTCCCTGGATGGGCCGCCGGGGATCGGCCAGGGCCGCCGCGGCCAGGGGGTAGCCCCTGGCGTAATGCCAGGAGACGGCGCCCGCCTCGGGCCGGAAGATCGTCAGCTGCTCGAGGTCTTCGCCGAACGCGTCCATGATCGTGTAGCGGACCTGGGGCGGCGTGGCCCCGTATTCGAGGTGAAGCTGCACCTGGCACTGGCGGGCGGGCTTGCCGTCGCGCGGATCCGCCCGGAGGCTGCCGCTGATCTGGAGGGCCTCGCGGGGGAGCCGGGCCACGACCTGCCGCAGCACGTCGTCGGCCTCGGGAACCGCCGCCACCGGAGCGGCCGGAAGCTCGGCCCGCAGCGTGCCCGCCGCCGCCAGGAGAAGCGCGGCCAGCCATGTGAAGTTTGACAACATAGTGGGGTTCATCGTATCGGAAAGAGTTGAAAGATGCAACGGTTTCCTCATACTAGGGGCAGCCATGAAGATGACATTCCTCGGAACCGGCACCTCGAACGGCGTCCCCGTAATCGGGTGCGACAGCGCCGTGTGCCGGTCGGCCAGCCCGAAAAACAAGCGGCACAGCTCGAGCGTCCACGTG
>CAIKKV010000023.1 GCA_903828035.1 uncultured bacterium | reverse complement strand
TGGTCTTGACTACATTTGACTTTTTGGAAAAACGGCACCTGATGCCAGCAAAAACCAACGCTTTCTTTGGCTTTCTACGCCCCGCTATGGTTTGCGTCGATCAAAAATACTTTCAGAATCGTTGCAACTGGCGAACTCGGGTTAGCAGGGCCAGGCCCATGGTGGAGCAGCAGGGCATCCAGTGGTAGTGGTCCCAGGCGGGAAGCAGGCCCGAGGGGCCGATCAGGCGGCGGTAGCTGTCGAGCGCCTCGGCGACCGAGTGTCCCTCGGGGCCATAGAGCCGGCTCACGTGATCCTCGCCCGTGATCTGTTCCATCAGGACGGCGAAGAGGCTTAAAAGAGGGACGACAATCTGGGCGAAATAGGTGGAGCCCTCGAGCGAGTAGCCGGCCGGCGGAGCCAGCGCGAGCAGGTCGGGGAAGCGCATGGCCCCTTCGGCCAGCAGGCGCTGCGCGCGGGGATCCGCGCCGCGTTTGACGCCGAACAGGTAGCCAACGAGGGCGTTGCAGAAGCTCATGCCGCCGATCTGGTTGTCGGAGGTCAGGGCCCGGGCCCGCGCGATGGAGGCTGGGTGCTTCATGGCGTAATCGATCAGGATCTCCCGCATCGCCGCCGCGTCGGAAGGGGAGAGCGCGGGCGAGTCGGCGATCCAGTCGAACGCGATGGCCATCCGGGCCAGGGGCATGGCATTGCACCAGGTGTGGAAGTGGATGACGGAGGCCCGGTCTCCCGCGCGATAGGCGTGAAGCGCCTTTTTCAATTCCGCGATGGCGGCGCGCGCGTAGCATTCCCTGCCGGTGGCCAGGTAGCAGAACGCATTGAAGTAGGCGCCATTGCCGGCGGCATACGGCTGGGCCTGGATGCTGCGCCAGAGGAGGGCCAGGGAGCCTTTCGCCCGCCTCAGCTTGAGACGGAGGGCGTCTCGGTCATACACAAGAAGATAGGGCTGGTGCGGTTCAGACATCGGGGAAATCCGGGTTTCAGTTTGTTGTTAAGGGGCAAGACTGATGTTCAGCGTCCGATCCCGCTTGCCGGTGGAGGCATCCTGGATGACCAGCGAGGTGCCGGCCGTTTCGGAAACCGGCAGCAGCACTTCGACCGCCACGGTGTTCATGCCCTTGTTCAGCAGCACGGGCTCGGTTCGGATGCCTCCCGATTTGCGGAGGGCGGCCCAATCCGCTTCCACGGGCAAGCCGTTGACAAAGATCCGGGCGGGAGCGGTGGGGCCGGTAAAGCCCAGTCGCACCTTTTTCGCCTCTGGCGCGCGCACCTGCGTCACCGCCGCCATCTGGCAGGCGGGCATGACGCCGCCTTTGATCAACCGTGCGGCCAGCGCGGGCCACCAGAGAACCGTCTGGGTGGTCACGCGAGCCCACCCCTTCTTTTTCGCCGCCGCCGGATCGAGGGTGAGCATGGCGCAGGGATTCCACTCCGCCGCCTCCCCGGGCTTCAACTCGAGCAGGCCGATCCACCATTCCTGCTCCAGATCCTGATCAAGAAACACTTTTCCCGCGGCGAAGGCGCCGCCGTCTACCGTTGCCCTCAGCGGAAGCCAGGCAAAGCCCGGATCGAGCTTCACCGGATCCGCCCACGCCACCGGCCAGTCGAACCGGGCGGTGGTTCCCGCCGCGATCCGCTTGGAGGCGGTTTGGGGGCCGTTCGTCCAGCCGGGATAGGGGTCGAACGCCAAGGTCACTTCGCGGTTCTTATCGGTGAAATTGTCGAC
>CAIKKV010000022.1 GCA_903828035.1 uncultured bacterium | reverse complement strand
TTTCGAGGCTCAGCCGCCTGAAGGCGAGGCGGCGAGGACTCGTGTCCCGACGCCTCTAGCCTGAAGGCGGATCAGCCCGAAAGCTCCCTTCCGTTGACGCCGAAACGCCGCACCCCCGCTGGTAGGACCGCCGCCAGTCATGCGCATGTCGATACCGATTCCGATAGCGAAAGCGATACCGATTAAATCCAATATTCGATTCTTTGGCATGGATTCGGGGCCGCGCTCAGCATTTGACAGCCGGTTTCAAAGTCACCATAATGGGTAGCTATGGATACCTCTGACGTCAAAATCGGGGCCGAAGGCGTGGATGTGGCGGCCTTGATGGCCCAAATCAAGGCCGAGGTGGCCCGCAAGACCAGCGAAGGCCTCTACGCCGACCTCCGCGTCGCCGTGGCGGAAAAGACCAACCTCGACCAGATCAAGGACCAGGACGGCTTCTTCGCCCTCTACCTGGAAAGCCTCCGCGAAGCCGTGGCCATCGACATCAACGACTTTCCCATCACCGAGCGCCGCCGCGCCTTGTCGCCCTTGCTCGTCCGCTTCAAAAAAGGCATCTGGAACACCCTCAAGTTCTACACCTACCGCCTGTGGTCCCAGCAAAACCAGGTCAACAGCATGCTGCTGGCCCTTGCCGAGGAACTCGACGACCGCTACAAGCGCCGGATCGACGCCCTCGAGGCCCGCATCAAGGAGCTGGAAGCGAACAAGCGGAACCCCCAGCCGTGAGCCGACCCAACCGGATTGCCTTCGTCGCCCCCCGCCTCGCCGGGATCGGCGGCGCGGGCGGAGCCGAGACCCTCATCAAGTCCCTCGCCGCCCAGGCCGCCCGATCGGGGCGCGACGTCCACCTCCTGACCACCTGCGCGACAAACCACTTCACCTGGGAGAACGAGCTGCCCGCCGGAATCCGGCGCGAGGGGCCGCTCACCATCCACTGCTTCCCGGTGGACCAGGGCCGCAACCTCGACCGCTACGGCCGCGCCCAGGAGCGGATCTCCCGCGGGAAGTTCAGCCTTGAGGACGAGCAGGCCTGGCTGGATGAAAGCGTCCACAGCTCCGCCCTCATGGCCTTCCTTGAGGCCGAGCCGTTCGACCGGATCGTGGCGGGCCCCTACCTGTTCGGCCTGATCGCCGGCGTCATCCAGCGGTTCCCCCGCAACGCATTCCTTCTTCCCTGCCTGCACGACGAGGCCTTCGCCCGCGTCTCGCTCTTCAAGGGCGTTTTCCACCAGGCGGCCGGCATCCTGTTCAATTCGGAGCCCGAGAAACAGCTGGCCCACCGCCTTTACGGCTTGCCTGACAACAAGGGCAGCGTGGTGGGCATGGGGCTCGACGCCTTCGACGCGGACCCAACCGCCTTCGCCAACCGCCACGGCCTGCAGTCGCCCTACGTGGTTTACTGCGGCCGCCGCGAGCCGCTGAAGGGCACGCCCCTGCTGTTCGATTACATGACCGCCTTCCGAGCCCGGACCGGCCGCGATGTGAAGCTGGTGCTGACGGGCTCGGGCGATGTTCCGG
>CAIKKV010000021.1 GCA_903828035.1 uncultured bacterium | reverse complement strand
GCCACCAGCGAACCGCCTGGACGGCGATCCAGGAGGAAAACGAAGGCGCCCCCGTCTTTTCCGCCGAGATCGACCGGGCCTTTTTTGAAACCATCCGGGAAACGCTCGACGCCTCCCTGTACAACTGCTTCCTGGCGCTCGCCAGCCAGCCCGCCTTGTTCCCCCGGGAGCGGACGAAAAAGGGCGAAGGCGGCCGCCTCGGCCCCGATCCGCTGCTTGAAGCGCTGTATACGCTCCGGACCTTCTGCCTCTGCGCCTCCAGTGATCCGGCGCTCTTTTCGGCGCTTTGGAAGAAGGACTCGGTTCACCTGATCTGCCTGAACCCGGCCGCGTTCATCAAATTGCAGGGGACCCGCTTTGCCCATACCCTGTTCATGAGCGCGACCCTGACGCCGTTTCCCTACTACGCCCGCATGCTGGGCGTCGAAGAGCCGGCCTCGGTGACATTGGAGATGCCATCGCCCTTCCCGCGCGAGAACCGGCTGATCCTGGCCGTCCAGAGCGTGGACACCTCCTACAAGGCCCGGGAGCGCGATGCCGAGGCAATCGCGGCCATGATCATCAAAACAGCCGCCCTGCGAAAAGGCAACTACCTGGTCTTTTTCCCCAGCTTCGCGTTTCGCAACATGGTATGCGCGCACTTTCCCCCGGGCGACTACGCGGTCATCATCCAGAAGCCCGCCATGCAAACCGAGCCGGTGCTGAAGCGGCTGGCCGACAACACGCGCGGCACGCTCCTGTTGTGCGGCGTGCAAGGCGGCGTGTTCGCGGAGGGCGTGGATTACCCGGGCCATCTGGCCATCGGTGCCTTCATCGTGGGGCCGGGGCTGCCCATGATCTGCCCGGAGCTAAAGATCCTGGAGAGCTACTACGAGGCTCACGACGGGAAAGGCAAGGGTTTCGATCTGGCGTACGTGACCCCGGGCGTGGTGCGAGCCGTTCAAGCCGGAGGCCGCGTCATCCGATCCGAAACGGACCGGGGCTTCATCATGCTGATTGGCCGCCGGTTCAAATCCAAGCTCTACCGGGAGAAAATGCCGCAATTCTGGCGGGATGAGGCGGTCGACACGGAAGAGCCGGAGGCGCTGGTTGATGCGTTCTGGAAACAGGTTCCAGGCTGAGATCACACGGCGAGACGGCGCTTGAACAGCAGGGCCAGCGTCCGGTGAAACAGCCCTTCGCGCACATGGCGGTTCTCGAGGGTAAACTGCACATCGTAGTCGAACCCGCGGGCGGAATCCCGGGCGGAAAAGCAGCCGGACACTTCCCGGCGGTTCCAGCAGAAATCCGATAAGCCGCCCCATTCCAGGGGCCACACCAGGAAGATGGGCAGAAGTTCGGCGTCGATGACATCGGGGGGGAGTTCGCGGCTGCAACGCTGGAGCCCCTTGGCCAAAACGGTGGCATGAACAACGGGCGGCGGGCCTATGAGCTCCAACTCCTGGGCCACTTCCTGAAGCGTCTCGTCCATTTCCTCGTCATCCTGCAACAATTCCAATTCCTCCGTAAACAGGCCGGTGGGATCCAGCATGTCCGGAACCAGGAGATCGTCGCAATACCCGTCCACGCTCAACCCGTCGGCTTCGGGAAAATCTTCGATAACTTCGTCCAGCAGGGCGGACCAGAACTTCATGGCGGCATGATCATACGAAACGCCGGAAACCGTCCAGGCGGCAGACCCGAGAGGCGCCTGGGAGAATCCGGAGGTGGGTGTGCTTAGCAAACGGGACATGGATAATACCCTTTCATATCAGATTATACCGGAAACGGGCGCCGATTCACAATTTTTTTCAATTCCCCCGGAAGCGCGGGTAGGGTAATAGCCCACCCCATAAGCTTGTCAGATGACGGACCCCCTGCCATAATGTCGTCGCCTGATCGCAACTGGAGGTCTTTCAATGTCCGAAAACGATGAGAAAAGTCCAGACGCCGTGGAGGTTGTTAAACCGGCGCATTTGGATTCGGAGCCCCGCCCCGAAGACCGCGTCGTCGTGCCCGCCCGGTATCTTTTCCCCAAAGTCCTTCCCGTTCTCCCCCTGCCCAACCGGCCCGTCTTTCCGGGCATGGTGGTGCCCCTCGCCATCGACGATCACTACCAGGGCCTGGTGCGGGAAATCATGGAGAGCCGGTCCAAATTCGTCGGCCTGATCCTGGTGAAAAACAAGACGCCGGGTGAAATGCCCCGCAACGCCAAGGCGGCGGACCTTTATGAAATCGGCACGATTGCCGAAATCGCCCAGGTCGCCAGCCCGGAGGACGACTCGCCGATGCAGGTTGTTGTGGCCGCCCTGGGGCGATTCAAAGTCGAGAAGGTGACCACCGAAGATCCTTTTGTCCGCGCGGAGGTGAAGCACATCCCCGAGCCCGAGATGGAGAACAACAACGAACTGAAGGCCTACGCCCAGTCGGTCCTCTCGTCCCTCAAGGAATTGCTGAACCTGAACCCCCTGTTCAAGGAAGAGCTTCGCCTTTTCCTCTCTCACTCGAGCCTCAACGATCCCGGCCGCCTGGCGGATTTCGCGGCCGCCTTGACCACGGCGGACGGCCGCGAGCTCCAGCAAATTCTCGAAACCTTCAGCATTCGCGAGCGCATCGAGAAATCCCTGTCCCTGCTGACCCGGGAAGTCGATATCTCCAAGCTCAAGGTCCACATCAACAAGCAGATCGAGGACAAGCTGACCAAGCAGCAGCGCGAGTTCTTCCTCCGCGAGCAGCTCAAGATGATTAAAAAGGAGCTGGGCATCGAAAAGGAAGGCAAGGAAACGGAGATGGATCGTTTCCGCACGCGCATCGAATCCCTGCAGTTCAGCGAGGAAGCCCGCAAGCGGGTGGATGAGGAGCTCGAGAAGCTGGGCGTCATGGAGCCGGCCTCCCCCGAATACGCCGTCGCCCGGAACTACCTGGACTGGATTACCGCCCTACCCTGGGGAATCGAGTCCAAGGACGCGCTCGACATCAAAAAGGCGCGCGACATCCTGGACGCCCGCCATTTCGGGCTGGAAGATGTGAAGGAGCGGATCCTGGAGTTCCTTTCGGTCGGCATCCTGAAGGGGAAAATATCGGGCTCCATCATCTGCCTCATCGGGCCTCCGGGCGTCGGGAAAACCTCCATCGGGCAGGCGATCGCCCAGAGCGTGGGCCGGAAGTTCTACCGGTTTTCCCTGGGAGGCATGAAGGACGAGGCGGAGATCAGCGGCCACCGCCGCACCTACATCGGCGCCATGCCGGGCAAGTTCATCCAGGCCCTGAAAGTCTGCG
>CAIKKV010000020.1 GCA_903828035.1 uncultured bacterium | reverse complement strand
GGACGACGAGGGCCGCGAGACGGAATACCTGGCCCGCACCGGCGCCCTGAAGGACCTCGACATCGATGAGGAGTTCAAGTCCAAGCTGGCGCATTTCCAGGCGCCGTTCGGCTATGAGCTGATGCTCGAGCGCCATGACCTGAACAAGCACAAGGTCTATCGCCCCTTCTATGTGAACCGCAAGTCCGAGCTGGACGGCACGACGTTGCGCAAGGCCTACGTCGACTACCGCGGCGTCTCCCAGCCGGTGGTGGCCATTCAGTTCAACAAGAAGGGCGCCTCCAAGTTCGAGCGCTTGACCACCGATTTCGGCCCCAACGGCCCGCGCAATGCCAAGCCCGAAGGGCGCCAGCTGGCCATCATTCTCGATCGCTCGCTTTATTCCGCCCCCGTCATCCGCGAGCCCATCACCGGCGGCCACGCCGAGGTCAGCGGCCGGTTCACGACGGAGGAGGCCCATTTCCTCTCCAACATCCTGAAGGCGGGATCCCTGCCGGCGCCGGTTAAGATTGTGGAGAAGCAGCTGGTTTCGCCCTCGCTCGGCGAGGACGCCATCAACAGCGGCATCAAGGCCTCCCTCATCGGCCTGCTGGCCATCGCCGTGTTCATGACCCTCTACTACCGGATCCCCGGCCTGGTGGCCAACCTGACGTTGGTCTTCAACATGATCATCATGCCGCTGGGCATGATTCTCGTGGCCGGCAGTCTGGGCGTCTTCGTGGCCGAGGCCCGGGCCGGAAGCAAGGTGGCGCTGCCCGTGCTGACCCTTCCCGGTATTGCGGGTATCGCGCTGACCATCGGTATGGCAGTCGATGCCAACGTGCTGATCTTCGAGCGCATCCGTGAGGAGTTGCGGGCGGGAAAGAACCTGGCAGCCTCGATCGAAGCCGGATTTGATCGGGCCTTCTCGGCCATTTTCGACTCCAACATCACGACCATTCTAACCGCCCTGGTGCTCTTCGTCTTCGGGTCGGGCCCCATTCGCGGATACGCCGTGACCCTCTCCGCCGGCCTCATCGTCAGCTTGTACACGGCCGTGGTGGTGGGACGGATGATCCTCGACCTGATCGCCTCCAAGACCAGCAAAACGGCTGTCTTGAAGATGACCTCGCTTGTGCCTGCCACCAATTTCGATTTCATCGCGAAGCGGAAGATCGCCATCAGCCTCTCCGTCATCGTCATCGGCCTCACCCTGGGCTGGATGGGCTACAACGCCTGGATCGACAAGAACCGCGTCTTCGGAATGGACTTCACGGGCGGCACGTCGGTGACCCTGTCGTTCGATAAGGACGTGCCGGTCGAGGACGTGCGCGCCGCCGTCGAGGGCGCCGGCATTCTCCAGCCCTTCATCCAGTACAAGTCCGCTTCGATGACCTCGGCGCGCTCGACGCTGCTGATCAAGGCCAGCACGTTGAAGGGCGAGCAGGGCACCACTGATGAGCGCATCAGCAAGGCCCTGGAAGCCGCCTTCCCCCAGGCGAACTTCCATGTCCTTCAGGCGACCGTGGTCGGCTCTCAGGTCGGCCGGGAGCTGGGCGGCAAGGCGACGACGGCCATGATTCTCTCGCTGCTGGTCATGATCATCTACATCTCCTGGCGGTTCGAGTTCGGCTTTTCGCTCGGCGCCGTTCT
>CAIKKV010000019.1 GCA_903828035.1 uncultured bacterium | reverse complement strand
CCCAGATCCTGGGTGTCCGACCGGATGCCGTAGACCAGGGCCGTCGCCAGGGGGGCTTCGATATCGATCTTGGCGGCGATCAGGTACTCATAAAGAATCGTGGAAGTGGCCCCGTAGCGGCCGCGAACATCGGTGAACTCGGCCTTCCGTGTGGCGCGGCGGATGGGATGGTGATCGATGACAATATGGGGAATCACGGCGTGCGGCAGGGAGTTGTTGCCGGTGCCGGGCTGGGTGTCGACCATGGCGATCAGGTCGAACCGCGTGATGTCCAGGTCCCGGATCGGTCGCAGGTTGAGCCCCAGGTAATCGACCAGCGCCCGATTCTCAGCCCGGCCCACGGTGCCGCCGTGGGCGAACGAGCATTGCACCTCGGCCTTCGCGTTGGCCAATTCGCGCAAGGCGGTCCCGGCCGCGATGGCGTCCGGATCCGGAAAGTCCTGCATGACAATCAGCATGCTGGTCTTCCCCCGGAGCAGGGACACCAGTCGTTCCACCTTCTTGGCTGTTTTTTGCTTGATGCGCATGTGAAGAATCGTTTGCCGATTCGGTTAAAGAGTACCAGACGGGCCTGCGGAATTAAAGCGGAATACGAGGGGCGGGTTGACAGTTCCGGTCATTGGCCTTATAAACAGAAAAACGAAAGGAAGCGGCGCAATGAACTTAGGCTTTCCGGAACTGATCGTCATCTTGCTGATCGTGTTGTTGTTGTTCGGCGCCCGCAAGTTGCCGGATCTCGCCCGCTCCCTCGGCAAAAGCATCGGGGAGTTCAAGAAGGGGCGCGAGGAAACGGAACGTTCCGATAAGAATCCCGAAGACGACGAGCGCAAGTATACAAAGTGATTAGACTGTCCGTCGTTGGCCTTATCAGGCAGCCGGAGCCGGAGCCACTGTCTTGGGCAGGCGCTCGAAGTCCTTGGCGGTCGTGCTCTTGAGATCTTCAATCATCGGCTTCCATTCGCCCTGCGCGTCTTCCAGCAGAAGCTGATCGTAGAGGCTGAGGGCTTCCTGCAATTTCCCCATGACGCGGAGGCAGCGGGCTTCGCCCAGCTTCGCCAGCATGCCGAGGGCCGTTTCCACCGGATAGTCCTTCACAAACTGCCGGTAGCCGGCCAGCGACTCTTCGGTCTGGCCGATTGCTTCCTGGCAGTGGAGGCGGCCCAATGTGGCGGCCGGGACCATGTAGTGCTTCGGGTGGCGGCTGATGAAATCGGCATAGAGCTGGTCGGCGTCGCCGTAGTTGCCGCTGTCGTACTGCGTGCGGGCCGCCATCAGGCTAGCCATTTCCGCGGCCTTGGTCGAGGGGAACTGGCGGACGATCTCGTTGAATTGCGAGGCCGTCGAGGCCATGGCGAGCTGGGCGAAGGCGCGTTCGCGGCCCGTGCGGGCCTTGTGCTGGTAAAGCATCACCGAGCCAATGGCCACGGCGGCGATGACGAGCCCGGCGAGGACTTCCTTCCAGCTGCCGGTGATGTAGACAAACAGGGACTCGATCGGATCGCCGGAGCCGGAATCGGCTTCGGTTTCGACGGGTTTCTTGATTTCTTCCGGGCTCATCGATACCTCCATAACGTGACTGTGCAATATGACTGGAAACGGACGAAAATCAAGCCTTTTCTGACCCGTCCGGGGAGGATGCGGGATCCGGAGCTGTTTCCCGGAGTCAGAGCGGGCTGGTTTCGGAGGGTTCCGCCTCGACCGCCTGGCGGGCGGGTTGGCGGAAGCTGCTGCTGACCGCCAGGCGAACCGTGCCCGTGGTGGCCAGCGAGGCGGCGATGAGACTGGTAACGCCCATCAGGTAGCCCGGCAGGCGAAGGGTGAGAAAGCCGAACAGGCAGACGACCAGCGTGCTGAGGTAGACCGCTTGTCCCGCCAGGATGGCCTGGGGCTGCCGGGCCCAGGCGGCCATCCCTTCGGCGTGCCCCCGGAAGGCCTGGCAAAGAGGAAACAGGACCATGACCAGGACGGCGAACCTGGCCAGGGGGATGTCGGACGAAGGCAGATTCTGCACATTCCCGAAATAGAGGGTGTAGAGCGGCGGAACCTGGACCAGCTGGGGCAGCAGGGCGAGGCAGACGCCCGCTCCCATGGCGAAGCCGAAGGTGCGGGTGGTTTTGAGGTCGATGGGCGGGAAGGCCAGCACGACGGCCTGCAGCCGCAAGGCCGCGAAGGAGACGGGATTGATCAGCCCCATGGCGATATAGTGGATGCCCAGCATGCGGGTCGCATCGGAAGCCCGGGCGATGAAGGCGCCGACCATGAAGCCGGAAAGGGAGAGAAAGAATCCGCCCAGGGACAGCGGCAGGCAGAACGAAAAGAGTTCTCCGATTGACGGCGGCGCTTTTCCGGAGGCGGGCAACGCCCGGATAAAGGGCTTGGCCATGATTTTCGAGATGATCGTTTCGAGCGCGATGGGGATGGTGTAGGCGACCATGGCCCAGTAGGGGCCCACCCAGCCCATCCGGATAAAGAGGGGGGACGCCAGAAGCGTCAGGATCATGCGGCCGGCCGTGGCGGCGTTGGCGCGGAATGTGGCGTGGGCGTTGTAGAGCGCCACCTGGTCCGGCGTGCGCAGGAAAAAGAAAGCCTGGGCGGGCAGGGAAAGAAGGAAGAGCCTGCCGGCCAGCTTGTCGAGCGGCGGGGGGAGGCCCAGCAGGACCGTGAAGAGAAGGTGCTCCACGGCCGGGATCGCGCACAGGGCCTGGAGCAGCAGGACCACAAGCATGATGCGCCGGTTCAAGGCCGCAAAACGGCGATGGCCTTCGCTCGTTCGGGCATGCACCATGCCGGTGGTCAACAGCCCCGCGCCGACTGTCCCCAATACAAAGACAACGGCTTGTCCCTGGGCAAAGGCGGCCAGGTTTGCCACGCCGCCTTCGCCGCGTGTGGTGATGGTCGCGACCAGCGGGTAGGTGAGGCTTTGCGAGATCGATTGCAGGACCAGCGGAAAGTAATAGCGGGTCGCATCCCGGGAAATACTCATCAGGTGATTATTCCATATCGCCCGACTGCGAGCAAGTTTCTGTCTTTCTTGCTTGTCAGGGCTAACATAAACCCATACATTGTTTACACGTGATTAACAGGAGTCCTCTACAATGAGCGTATTGGCGATCAAGGGTGGGCCCAAGGCCGACAACCGTGAAATGGGTGATCTGTTTACGTGGCCGATTGTGACCCGGGAGGACGAGGATGCCGTCCTTGAGGTCTTGCGGCGCGGGGCGATGAGCAGCCTGGACGTGACCTTCAAGTTCGAAGAGGAAATGGGGAAGTGGCTGGATATGCCGCATACCCTCGCCGTCTGTAACGGCACGGCGGGCCTCCTGGCCGCGATGTGGGCCTGCGGGGTGGGCGCCGGTGACGAAATCATCTGCCCCAGCATCACCTATTGGGCCAGCGCCTTGCCCGCCTTGAGCCTGGGGGCCTCCATCAATTTCTGCGACATTGACCCCCAGACCCTTTGCCTGGACCCGAACGATATCGAACATCGGATTGGCCCGCGCACCAAGGCCATCGTGGTCGTGCACTACTGCGCCCATCCGGCCGACATGGATCCCATCATGGCCATCGCCCGCCGGCATGGCGTGAAGGTCATTGAAGACGTCTCCCACGCCCAGGGCGGGCTTTACAGGGGGCAAATGACGGGCACGATCGGCGATATCTCCGTCATGAGCCTGATGGCCGGCAAGAGCTTTGCCATCGGCGAGGGGGGGCTGATCGCCACCCGCAACAAGTCGCTGTGGGAGCGTTGCGCGGCGTTCGGTCACTATGAGCGCACGGGCGCCTCAACGGCCTGGGGCGGGAAATCAAAAACCCTTTCGGATCCCTCGGTGTCGCCCTTCGCCGGGCTGCCCATCTTCGGGGCCAAGCACCGGATCAACCAGACCTGCTCCGCCATGGGGCGCGTTCAATTGAAGCATTACCCCGCCCGCATCGCGGAGATCCAGCGCGCCATGAACCGGTTCTGGGATCTGCTGGAAGGCGTGCCCGGCGTGCTCGCGCACCGGCCGTCCGCCTCCAGCGGCAGCACCATGGGCGGCTGGTATGCGTCCAAGGGACTGTATCGGGCGGAAGAGCTTGGCGGGCTGTCCTGCCAGAAGTTCTGCGAGGCCGTCACGGCGGAAGGCTGTACGATCAACCCCGGCGCCAATGCCCCGCTGCACCTGCATCCCGTGCTGCACAAGGCCGACCTGTTCCATATGGGCAAGCCCACGATGGTCTCGTTCGGGCAGCGCGATGTGCGGCAGGGGCCCGGTTCGTTACCCGTGGCCGAAAGCGCCGGGGATATCTGCTATTCCATTCCGTGGTTCAAGAAGGACCGGCCCGCGGATATCGAGTACTACGCCCGGATGTTCCGCAAGGTTGCGGAACATGCCGATGAGCTGATTTAAGCCGGGCCGGCGATTAAAGGTTCTTCAGGGCGTTGAGGAGCACGCCGGCGGCCACGGCGCTGCCGATGACGCCGGCCACGTTCGGGCCCATGGCGTGCATGAGCAGGAAGTTGTGCGGATCCTCTTCATTGCCGACCTTGTTGCAGACGCGGGCCGACATGGGCACGGCTGAGACGCCGGCGGCGCCGATGAGGGGGTTGATTTTCCAGCCGGACAGGCGGCACATCACCTTGCCCAGCAGGACGCCGCCCGCCGTGCTCATGGCGAAGGCGAAGAGCCCAAGCGCCAGGATGCCGAGGGTCTGGGTGTTCAGGAACTTGTCGGCCGAAAGCTTGGAGCCGACCGTAATCCCGAGGAATATGGTCACGATGTTGATCAGGGCGTTCTGGGCCGTTCCGCTCAGCCGCTCCACAACGCCGGACTCGCGCAGGAAGTTGCCGAACATCATCATGCCGATCAGGGGGGCCGCATCCGGAAGCAGCAGGGCGCAGAGCAGCGTGATGCCGAGCGGGAAGATCATCTTCTCGGTCTTGGAGACCGGCCGCATCTGCTCCATCCGGACGAGGCGCTCCTTGCGGGTGGTCAGGAGCCGCATGATGGGCGGCTGGATGATCGGCACCAGGGCCATGTAGGAATAGGCCGAAACGGCAATGGCGCCCAGCAGGTTCGGCGCCAGCTTGGTGGTCAGGAAGATGGCGGTCGGCCCGTCGGCGCCCCCGATGATCCCGATGGAGGCGGCTTCCTTCAGCGTGAAGGGAATGCCGAAATAATCATTCAGCACCAGCGCGCCGATCAGCGCGGCGAAGATTCCGAGCTGGGCGGCCGCCGCGAGCAGGGACGTGGCCGGGTTGGCGATCATGGGGCCGAAGTCGGTCATGGCCCCGATGCCCAGGAAGATCAGCAGCGGGAAGACGCCCGTTTCGATGCCGAAACTGTAGACGATGCCAAGCAGTCCGTCGGGACCGGAAAGCCCGGCCAGCGGAATGTTGGCCAGGATGCCGCCGAAGCCGATGGGAATGAGCAGCAGCGGCTCGAAACCCTTGAAGACAGCCAGAAAGAGCAGGAGGAGTCCAACCGAGATCATGACGACACGCCCAAAGCCCAGCCGCCAGTCGGTTTGCGTCTTCGCGATGATGTCGTAGATTCCGGTGCTGGCCCACATGTCGCGGAAGAGCTTGCCCCAGTCGGAGGGAAGGCGCACCTGCTTCATGGCCATGGGGACGGAGTCGTGCGCCAGGATTTTCTTCTGCATGGTGAACAGAACGGTTCCGGGAGTCAGGACTTGGCCTTGTTTGATGGACAGATTCAGGATCTTGTAGCTGTCGCCGGCGCGGATGGTGGCCTTGCTGCGTTCCTTGATTTCGAGAATCGCCATGGAGCGGCGGGGATAGACGATCTGCTCTTTCTCCAGCGATAATTCATAGACGATCGCGGGCTTGTCCCACTTGTACGTGACAACGAAGTTCCCCTGCGCATCCTTCCGGATGTCGAGGACGTCGTCGTCCTTCTGAAGGTCGGCTCCATCGGGTATCGCGGAGTATACGCTGACCGCCGGCGCTTCGGGAGCAATCGCGGCCGGGGCGGGTTCCCGCTGGGGCGCTTGCTGGGCCCGGAGCATCGGAGCGGCTGCGGCCAGAAAAGCGGCGAACACAGCGGCCTTGAGAAGGGAAAGGCTTTTCATGAAGGGGCCCTTGCTTAACCGATGGTGAACATGGGTTGTCCGGTTTGCACCGTGGCCCCCGGGGCGACGGAGATGGCGGTAATGACGCCGTCCCGGTCGGCCTTGATCTCAATTTCCATTTTCATGGCTTCGATGATCACCACATTCTGCTTCGACTTGACGGCATCGCCAACCTTCAGCAGGACCTTGAAGACGGTTCCGGGCATGGGCGACTTGGTCACGGCTCCACCCGCGGGAGCGGTGGCGGGAGCAGGGGCGGCGGGAGCAGGGGCGGCGGCGACCGGGGCGACCGGCGCGGCCGGCGATGCCGTGGCCGGAGTGACGACCGGCGCGGCGCCGGCATCCTGGACGACCACGTGGAAGGGTTTTCCGTTCACGGTAACCGTGTAGGAGGCGGGTCCTGTGGGGGCGGGGACGGTTTTCATGGGGGTGTCTTTGTGGGGTTCGTTGTACCGGATCATCAGGGGCCTCTTGCCCTTGAGGAAATCAATGCCCTTGTCGCCGCACATGGCGACAATGAAAATGTTCTCATCCGTCACGGGGACGGCTTGTTCTTCCAGCTTTTTCGCGAGGGCGGCCTTGCCCGGCTTGGTTCGGTCGTTGATGTCGACAGTCGCTTCCGTGGTGGGGGCCAGCTTGAGCTGCGCCTCGGCGAGCTTGACGATCTCGCTGTCGGGCGGGCTGGGGGTCTTGCCGAAATAGCCCAGCACCATTTTGCCGTACCCGTCGGTGATTTTCTTCCAGGGGCCCTGCATGACGTTCGCGAACGCCTGCTGGAAATAGAACTGGCTGACGGGCGTGACGGAGGTGCCGAAGCCGCCGCGCTCGACGACCTCGCGCATGGCCTTGATGACTTCCGGGTAGCGGTCCAGGCAGTGGGCGTCGCGCATCATCTGGGTGTTCGCCGTCAGGGCGCCGCCGGGCATGGGGCTGAGCGCCACGAGGGGCTCGGTGGACTTGGCCTCGGGCGGAACGAAATAATGGGCGAGGCTCTCTTTCAGCGTTTCCTCGGCCTTGAGAATCTTCTCGTAGTCGAGGGCTTCGTCGCGGTTGTTGACCAGGACGAACTCGGTCCCCTTGAACATGTGCCAGGCGGTGAGGATATCGGTGTGGCAGGAGCCGCCGCTGAGGGGCGACATGGCCAGGTCGATCTGATCGGCCCCGTTCCGGATGGCCTCCATGTGGCAGAGCTCCGCGATGCCGACGGAGCAGTGGGTGTGGAAGACGATGTCGATGTGGCGGTTCGGGAAGGCGTTATCCAGCATGGCCCGGCAGAGGCGGATCGTTTCGCCGACTATGGACGGCGGGGTGGTGCCCGACGCATCCTTGAAACAGACGCTGTCGAACGGCACGTTCGCCTCCAGGATCTGCTTCAGCGTGTCTGCGTAGAACGTCGCGCTGTGCGCATACGTTTCCTTCATGCCCGGGGGCAGGGCCATCATCGAGATGCTGATCTGGTGGTTGATGCCCGCGTCCTTGATGGCCTGGCCGGACGGGGCGAGGTTGCGCACATCGTTCAGCGCGTCGAAGTTGCGGATCGTCGAGATGCCCGATTTGGCGAAGAGCTGGGCGTGGAGATTGATGATTTCGCGGTTGTAGGATTCCAGGCCCACCACGTTGACGCCCCGGGAAAGCGTCTGCAGGTTGACCGCGGGGCCGACGATCTTGCGGCACTCGCGGTGCATCTCGAACGCGTCGTCCTGGGTGTAGAAGTAGAGGCTTTGGAAACGGGCTCCGCCGCCGATTTCGAAGTTGTCGATGCCGGCTTCGGCCGCGGCGGCCAGGGCGGGGAGGAAGTCGGCTGTTTTGACGCGGGCTCCAAAGACGGACTGGAAACCGTCGCGGAACGTGGTGTCCATAAAGCGGATGCGTTTCATCGGGGAGTCTCCTGAAAGGGAAGGCGGTGAAGGGGCGATTAAAAGTTGGCGCGGGATTGCTGGACGGCGGCAACCGCGGCGGCGACTTCGGCGGCCTCGCCATCCTCGGCGACCGTTTCGGCTGCGCCTTCAGTCCCGCTTTCAAACCGGCGGAGAATGGCGGCGGTGAGGTTGATGAAGCCAACCATCAGAAAGATGAAAAGAAAGACCACCGTCTGGCCCAACACAAAAAGAACAAATCCATCGCCGACCAATTTCATGTCACTTCCTTTACATTCCCGACCGTTGAAAATATAAAAAATTCGAGCCTATACTATAGTCGACATACAAAGCTTAACGCAAGCGAATAATCCGACCGGATCCGACCGGATTCGATTCGGATTACTCCGTTTCAGAGGCGTTGCCGATCATCCTGCCGGGATAGGTTCAGGATCCAGGTCAGGGCTTCCGGACGGAACAGGGGCGAGTCGTGGCCGCCCCCTTCGACTTCCAGGTATCGGGCGGCCGGGTGATGCCGCAGGGTTGCGGCCAGGCGCCGCGCGCCTTCGACCGGCATCAGGGCGTCCTTTTCCCCGTGGCTGAAGAACACCGGCATCGTCAGGCGAGAGGCGCGGGCCGCCGCGTCGCGTTCCTGATAAGGGGACATGTGCGTTCCGGGCGGGCCGCCGTAGGCGGTTTCGATGGCGTGGCCGATCTGGCGCTGGGTGGAGCCCTCCTCGAAAGCCCCGCACCAGCGGGCATACGCGGCCGGGTCCGGCGCCGCGCCAAGCGCCGCCAGGGCGGCCACGTCCTCCGGGTGCTGCAGGGCGTAGAACAGGTTGCTGGAGCCGCCCATGCTGCCGCTGAAGAAGAGAAACCGCCTCGCGCCATAGGTGTCCCGAACCGCGTTGAGCAGGTCGTGCAGATCGCGCACGGCCGCGGGGGACATCCATGCGTTGTCGCGAAGATTGGGTGTCAGGATGCCGGCTCCGGAGGCGCGCAGGGGCGGGAGCCAGGCGCGCGCGATGTCGGGGCGCGTGTAAAGCTGGTCTTCATGGGAGCCGTGGCCGTGGATGACGACGAACCAGGTGGGCGTGCGGCCGGGATAGACCAGGGCCCGGTCCTCGAATCCGTCCAAGCCGCTGGCATAGGTCCAGCGGGCGACCCCTCCGGGAAACGGGGCCGGCAGGTTTTCACGCGTGTGGAGGTGCATGGATGTCGGGGGGGGCGCTACCCTTTCACGGGAAGCAGGAAGTGCTTGTACTTCATG
>CAIKKV010000018.1 GCA_903828035.1 uncultured bacterium | reverse complement strand
TCGCCCGCCCGCCTCTTCCAGGTCCACCTGGTAGTGTTTCTGATTGTTGTTGTCCGTCACCTTTTCGTCCACATGCCAGATGAGCAACCCCCGTTTTCTCCCGGGCAGTCCGGCGTCGAATCCGACGCCCTGGCGGTTCTCGACCAGGAAATACTGCGTCGGCGGGAAGCGGCCGCTTATCCGGTAAACCCGCTTGTGGTCCTCCGCCCGCGGCACGGCATACGCGCGGGCCTCCTGCACCTCAACGGGCGCGCTCCACATCAAAGCCGCCTTGCACCACGCGCTCAGGTGGGCAGGCTGCGCGCCATAGTCGCCGTTCCAGCATCCGCCCCCCATCATGCAGAAATTGCCGACCCCCATGCTGTCGGCTCCCCGATCATACAGATCCGGAAGGCCCAGGAAATGGCACATCTCATGGCAGATGATTCCGATCCGGGTGATTCCATGCGTGTAGGGGATGTTGTCCCATCCCCGTCGCTCGGGACCGGTGTGGTACTTCCGCATCTGCCTGCCGTCGTACGTCACCGTTTTGCTCATTTCCCCCTGGTGGGACCAGATGTACCTGGAATCATTCAAGCTGTACTCCTGGCCGCCGCCCGCATGAATAATCGTCAATGCATCGACCTCCCCGTCGTTATTGGAGTCCACCGTTGAAAAATCAAATCCCCGGGCCTCCAGCTTGGCCAGCGCCTCCCGCACCATCTCCCCCGGACGGACATCCCTTCCCACGCCCCCATCGTCCGCCCCGTAATAGGCATACCCGTGATCCAGGGTAATCCAGTCCACGACCACGGACTCCACGATCAGAGTCTGGTAGGAGACTTCCGCGAAGTACTCCTGAACCGAGCCGAGGGCGCCGTCCACCCGGTATCCCGGATCATTAAACAGGTCGCGGAAGTCAGGCCGCTGAAAGAGGTGGGGTTTATCCGGGAAATCCACCAGGATCACCAGGTTCTTCATCCGGCCTGTCCGGAGCAGCCCCTTCGCGTCTTTCCCTTCACCCGCCGCCTCCTGCGGCGGCTCCTGCTTCGACGCTCCAACCGCCTGCAGATGCGGCGCCAAGCCCAGCTGAGCCGGATCATCCCGTCCGACCACGCCCTGGCCCGGCGCCACATTTCCATTGGCGTCCATAATGGCGTAAACCCAAAACCCGCTGCCCCTCGGCGGCAGGATCCTGAACCCCCTGGCATCTTCCTGCCAGTGCGCACGCTCATCGCCCCGGAGGTAGACCTGAATCCGGGCCCCATCCGGCTGGCGGGCCGGACAGGGAGCGGGGCAGGCGGGGACGGCCCGGCCCGGCCCGGCTGACGAAAACAGGGCATACAACGCCGCCAGCGCCACACCGCGGGCGCTGGTCGATTTCATTTTCAAGGGATGATACATTTTATTTTTCCAGTTTTTTTAATAGCGCCTTCATTCATCGAGATCGATGTTAGGCCATGGACTGGAAAAACGTTATCGGCGAAAGGTGCGGGAAGCCATTCGAAATGGTTGCAGGGATTCACCCCCCCCCTCGAGCCCGCAACTTGGGCCAGGGTCAGGCCAATTCGCCGACCGGCTCCCCCGCCAGGACGGCGCGGGCGTGCCGGGCGAAGTGCCCGCGCAAATCGTGCGTATAGGTTTCCAGGATGGCGCGCCCCCGGCCGGCCAGATCGCCGGCCATGAACAGGCCCCGGGCCAGGTGCAGCTCCCGGAGCGACAGATT
>CAIKKV010000017.1 GCA_903828035.1 uncultured bacterium | reverse complement strand
TCAGGATCACCGTCTCGGGAACGGCGGGTAATGAAGGCGTTCCGTTCATCATGGCGGCCCAGTATACGGATTGGACGGGCGTGTTGCGACAACAAAAACCGCGGCATCAAGCCTAGGTGATATGAATGAAAAATTGATGCGTTTTTCCCGGGTTGCGAATGCCCGTGAACTTGACATTTTTGTGGGCGATGTTATCTTATTAGTTCATACAGAGAGGATGCGATTCATGAATTTTGGGATCGTGGTGGCCGCCGGCAAAAGCGAGCGCATGGGAGTCGGTATTGACAAGGCCTTTTTGAATGTGGGTTCCAAGCCGGTGCTGGCGTTTTCGCTGCTCGCCTTTGAGCGCTGTCCCGAAATCGAAGGTGTCATCCTGGTGGTCCGGAAGGACCGGCTCGATGCCGCGCGCGGTCTGGTCCAGATTTTCGGGTGCTCCAAGGTCCAGTCGATCGTGGCGGGCGGCTCCAGCCGCCAGGAGTCCGTGGCCAACGGGCTGGCGGAGCTTCCGGAAGGCGTCTCCCTGGTGGCCGTGCACGATGGCGCCCGGCCGTGCGTCCGGGCCGAGCTGATTTCGGAGACGCTGAAATGCGCCAAGCGCTACGGCGCGGGGGTGGCGGCCGTTAAAATGACGGATACGCTCAAGGAAGTGCAGCATGGCTTCGTGGTCAGCAAGACGGTGGACCGCTCCAAGCTGTGGGCCGTGCAGACGCCCCAGAGCTTCAAGGTCGACCTGTTGCGCGAGGCGTTCGCCGCCCTGGGCGGCCGCAAGTCGCAGGTGACGGATGAGGCGTCCGCCGTGGAGCTGATCGGCAAGCCGGTTCACCTGGTTCCCTCGACTCCGACCAATTTGAAGGTGACGACACCGGAAGACCTTATTTTCGCCGAAGCGCTCCTGAAGTCGTGATTCGGGTGGGCCGTTAAGAGGGGAACGGATGGGCTCAGGCACCAAGTATGCGGTTCTCGGGGACATTCACGGCAACATCGAGGCTCTCGATGCGGTGCTGGAGAGCGCGGCGCAATTGGGCGTCAACGCCTACGCCAGCGTGGGCGACCTGGTTGGCTACAACGCCTGTCCCGGCCTCTGCGTGGAGCGGATCATTGCCCTCAAGACGGTCTGCGTCCAGGGCAATCACGACTTCTTCTGTTCCAACACCGATGATCTCAAGGATCTGCACCCGCTGGCCGCCAGCGTGGTGGAGTGGACGCGGCACATGCTGACCGCCGCCCAGAAGGATTATCTCCGCAAGTTGCGGCAGAAAAGGCTCGTGGACGGCTTTACGCTGGTCCACAGCACGCTCGATGCGCCCGAGAAGTGGGGCTACGTGTTCGATGAGCTTCAGGCCGAAGCCCACTTTGCCTACCAGACCTCGGCCGTCTGCTTTCACGGGCACACCCACGTTCCCATGGTTTTCCAGAAAACGGCGGAAAAGACCACCCGGCTTCCCGCGGAAACCATTTCTCCCTCCTTCGGCCACAAGCTGTTCATCAATGTCGGAAGCGTGGGGCAGCCCCGCGACGGAGATCCCCGCGCCTGCTATGCCACCTATGAGGTTGAGTCCAAGGTCGTGGAGTTCCACCGGGTGTGCTACGACATAGCCGCGGCGCAGAAGCGCGTCCTGGAGGCGGGCTTGCCCGAGCGCCTGGCCATGAGGCTGGCGCTGGGCAAGTGACATGAGCGCGTACCGCCATCTTTTCGGGCCGGTCCTGTCCCGGCGCCTGGGACTCTCCCTTGGCGTAGAGCTGGTTCGTGAGAAAACCTGCTCCTACGACTGTGTGTTCTGCCAGATCGGCCGGACGCCGAAAACGTCGCTTGAGCGGGCTTGTCATGTGCCGGTCCCGGAAGTGCTGGCGGAGTTTTCCGCCTGGCTGTCCGCCGGCGGACGCGCGGATCACATCACGCTGGCGGGAGCGGGCGAGCCCACGCTGCACGCCGGGTTCGGGGAAGTCCTGGAGGGCCTGGCGGCCCGCTCTTCCATTCCCACCGTCCTGATGAGCAACGGCTCGCTGTTTTACCTGCCGGAAGTCCGCGAGGCGGCGGCCCGGGCCTCCATTGTCAAGGTGTCGTTAAGCGGCTGGGACGAGGCGTCCTGGCGCCGCATCAACCGGCCGGATCCGGCCCTGTCCTTCGATCGCATGCTGGAGGGGCTCCGGGCCTTCGCGGCGACCTATCGCGGCGCGCTGTGGGTGGAAGTGTTCCTGGTCAAGGGCGTCAACGAGAGGCCCGCGCAGGTGGCCCGCATCGCGGCGCTGGTCAACCGCCTGAAGCCGGCCCGCGTCCATTTGAATACGGTGGTGCGCCCCCCGGCCGAGCCCTTGTCGCGCGCCGTGGCCGAAGAGGCGATGCGCGAGCTGGCCGGGCTGTTTGTCCCGGCGGCGGAAACGCCGGAGGCGGCGGCGCCCCTGGCGTCGGCCGCGGCGGGATCCGGCGCCGGGTTGCTGGAGACGGTGACGCGGCATCCGTCCACCGTGGATCAGCTGGCGGAGTCCCTGAATCGCGGCCGCGCCGGGCTCGAGGCGGAGCTGGGGGAGCTGGAGAAGGCCGGGCAGGTGGAGCGGATCGAGACGGGCGGGGCGGTCTATTTCCGCCGCCGGCAGCCGGGATGATCAGTCCATCCGGGGGTTGATGTGGCCCGTCGAGGGATCGAGCAGCTTTTTCATGTACCGCTCGATTTCCACCTCGTATTCGGCATCGAAATCCATTTTCGCCAATTGCCGCTGGACCCCGCGCAGCCCCTTTGAGCTGCCGGAGGCTTCCCGGGCGGAGCGGAAGCGCTGCTTCGGTTCGGGCTGGAGCATTTTCCTCAGGATGTTCATGAGCAGGTCGTTTTCCACGACATACGGCGGGAGCCAGTTTTCCAGCTTGTCGGGGAGGCGCATCTTTGCCTCGAGCAGGGCGTCATCCTGGAACAGGTTGGGGTTCAGGGGAATGCGGCCGCCGAGCAGCTCGACCGCCACGAGCCCGAGGCTGTACATGTCGGCCTGCGGCTGCCCGGGCTCCAGCCGGTGGATTTCGGGCGCCATGTAGAGCGGGCTGCCGAGCTGGACGCTGATGCGCTCGCCGATCAGGGAGGCGCGGCCGAAGTCGACGCTGCGGATGCCGCCGTTGCGGTCGAGCATGATGTTGGACGGCTTGATGTCGCCGTGCAGGAAGCCGGCTTCGTGCAGGTGCTCGAGGCCGGAGAGCATTTCGCGCAGGATATGGACGGCGATGCCGGGGGTGAAGAGCATGCGGTCGCCCTGCAGGCGGAAGAGGACGCTCATGAAGTGGCGCCATTCGTCGTCGGTGCATTGGCCTCGGGCGATGGCCAAATGGGTGGAACTGAGGAAATATTGCAGGTCGACGCCGTCTACGGCGGTCATCTGGACGAAGCCGACGCCGTTGCACTCGTCGTAGATATCGCAGGCGATGAGGTTGGCATGCTGGGTGGGCTGCAGGCGGGAGACCTGCCCGGCGATGCGGCCCATGTCGGTCCAGTAGCGCTCGGCGGTGGAGTAGATGGAGGGGTCGAACAGCTTCACGGCATGCCGCGTGCGGCAGCCCCGGGCGCCCTGGCGGACGGCGAGAAAGACGACGCCCTGCCGGCCCTTGCCGAGCTCCTGGATGAAGTGGTAGGCCACGGGGTAGCGAAGCGCCCCCTCGCGCAGGATGGCGCGGTAGGAGTCGATGAGGCGCAGGCGGTTGGCATCCGAGGGCGGGGCGGGCGCGAGCTCCTCGACCACGGTCTTCTGGGGGTGAGCCGGGAGGGGGGCGGGTGCGGAGGCGTCGAGGGTGGTCTCGTCGTTCATGCGGTTCC
>CAIKKV010000016.1 GCA_903828035.1 uncultured bacterium | reverse complement strand
GGGACGGGCGGCATCGGCAAGCGTCATATCCGCGGATTCCTGAAGACCGGCCGGGCGAAGCTGTGGGTGGTGGAGCCGGTGGAGGAAAAACGCGCCGAGGTGCTGCGGGAATATGCCATCGAGGGGGGCTACGCGGACCTGGCCCGGGCGGACCTGCCCTCGTTCGGCCTGGCCGTCATCTGCGCCCCCGCCCATGTGCATGTGCCGCTGGGGCTGAAGTGCGCTGAGGCGGGGGTTCCGTTTCTCACCGAAAAGCCCCTGGCCGTGACGATGGACGGCGTGGACGCCCTGCTGGCGAAGGTGAAGGAGAAGGGGATCGAGGCGCGCGTGGGCTATGTGCGGCGCAGTGCCCTGGAGCTGATCGAGATGCGCCGGCAGATCCTGTCGGGGAAGATCGGCGACCTGCGCATGGCGTACATGAACTCGTCGCAGGAGTTCACCAAGTACCGGCCGGATTACCAGACGACCTATTATGCGAAATCGGCCATGGGCGGCGGCTGCATCCTCGATGCGGCCAGCCATCTCATCGATGTGGCCATCTGGATCTTCGGCGAGCCGGTCGAGGTCTGCTCCCTGTACGACCGGCTTCACCTACAGGGCACTGAGGGAGAGGATTGCGCGCTGATCAGCATCCGCTTCAAGAGCGGCTGCCTGGTTCAGCTTTCCCTGAACCAGTTCCAGAAGCCCAACGCCAATACGCTGGAAGTGATCGGGACCGCTGGGAACCTGATGCTCGATATGAGCACGCTCAAGTTTTCCGACAGCGATTCCGGAGAGTGGGAGTCGAAAAATTACATGGAAGGACTGCTACCCATGGAGGCGCACGAGGCCCGGTTCGCGCTTCAGGCGAAGATGATGTTGGATTTGCTCGAGGGCAAGCCGTCTCACCTGAGCACTCTTGAAGAGGCGCGCCTGACTCTCAAGGTCGCCCTGTCGGCCAAGCAGTCGGACCGGGAAAAGCGCATTATCCGCATTTGACCGTATCCCAGTCGAAAAAGCAACCGCCCGCGAGGGCCGGGCGGTTGTCCAATGGGAGATAAGTTTTTCAGTCTATCTTGATCTCGACATGTTTCTTGGGCTCTTCCATCTTGGGAACCGTGACGGTGAGAACCCCTTTGCGGAACTCCGCCTTCGCTTTCTCAGCGTCTCCTTTGGCCGGAAGCGGAATCACGCGGTGGAAACTGCCATAACGGCGTTCCGTCCGATAACCGGTCCGTGTTTTTTCCTGGCTTTCCTCCTTTTTTTCACCGCTGAGTATCACTGCATGATCTTCCAGCTCAACCTTCACTTCCTTCTCAGACAAACCAGGCAGTTCAGCGGTCACTGTCATCTCGTGATCCTGCTCCCGGATATCGACCCTCGGGATGAACCCTTCCAGCGGCTTGAACATATCCAGATCTTGCCGGAACAAACTGAAGGGATTGAAGAACTCATCCACCAGATCGTCCCATCCGGGTTCCCGAACCTCTTGAACTTCGGCCGGGCGTTTCCTTTGTTGGATTAGGCTTTTCATTTTACTCACCTCCTCCGTCTGATAAGTAAGCATCAGCTATGCCATAGCCTCTGCCGGGGTATGCACAACGATTTGTTATGCTGTTGCGAGTGGGGGATGTGTGACAAAGAGGACAGGGTGACGTGCGACTGGGACGATTCGTCCGGTTCAGCGTTCGGATGCAGGGATATGAATTGCGGCAAAAGCGGTGAGGCCGAAGCCGTTCTTTGGCATTTTCGGCAGGCGATGGGCTTCATCGGCCATTCCATTCAAATTGACATAGAGGGTGGCGTTGTCGGCGCTGAGCTTCACGCCGTACGTACCGCCGGGGACATAGCCGACGCGGGCCCGGCAAACGTCCTCAAGGAAGCACAGGACCTTGCGTGTACGGGCCTTGACGTCGTATTGAACGACCGGCGTGCCGATTTTCAGGGAGCTGCCGTGGGCGCCAGGGAGGAAGTAGACGAATCGGCCGTCCGTGGACAGGGCGCAGACGGTGGTGTAGTCGCCATCCAGGAAGTCGGGCCCCAGCATCTCCAGCTTGTCGGAAGCCGGCGCCAGGCGGAACAGCTCCTGGGTTACGCCTTTCGCTCCGGCGGTGGTGCCGTAGATCCAGCCGTCGGCCGACTCCGCCGTGGAGGAGCGCATGCCGGCGCCGCCCGGGAAGGCCATGCCGGTGGCGCGGATTTCCTTCTTCGCGGGATCATATTTCCAGATTCCGCCCTTGCCGTTGAAATAGACGCAGCCGTTGGAGGCCAGGGCCATGTTGCGGTCGAGCTCCACGGCGTCGTAGGGGCTGACGTAGAGGAACTTGCCGGCGGTCAGGTCATAGGCGGAGAAGGCCACGGCCTTGGCGAACTTGCCTTCCAGCATGATGTAGAGGATGTTGCGCGCCTTGTCCATGAGCGTGGTGGCGGTGCACTGGCCGGGAAGGTGGTCGGTGATGATGGTCTTTCCGGTTTTCGGGTTGTAGCGGAAGAGGGGGCTTCCCGGCTGATTCGTTGTCCAGGCGTATTCGTAGGCGGTGCCGCCGGAATTGAGGGTGGTG
>CAIKKV010000015.1 GCA_903828035.1 uncultured bacterium | reverse complement strand
CCTTGCCCTGTGAATACCCCGACCGTTCCCGCCAACCGTATCTGGAACCCCGCCCGTGAATGCCTCGACCGCTCCCGCCTGGCCGACCTCCAGGTGGAACAGCTTCGCGAGCAACTGCGCCGCGTCTGGACGCATGTTCCCTATTACGCCGAAAAGATGAAACAGGCCGGGCTGACGCCCGACTCGATCCGCACCCTGGATGACGTGCGACTGCTTCCGTTTACGCTGAAGGATGATCTTCGCGAGGGCTATCCCTTCAAGACCTTTGCCGTCCCCCTGAAGCAGATCGTCCGCATTCATGCGTCGACCGGCACGACCGGCAAGCCGACCGTGGTGGGGTATACCCGGCGCGATATGGAGACGTGGACGGAGGTGGTTGCCCGCTTCCTGGCGGCCGGCGGCTTGACGGACGATGACATCGTTCAGATCGCCTTCGGGTATGGCCTGTTCACGGGCGGGTTCGGCCTCCATTACGGCGTCGAGAAAGTCGGCGCCGCGGTGATTCCCGCCTCGTCCGGCAATACCGAGCGACACCTCATGCTGCTCCAGGATTTCGGCTCCACGGCGCTGGTCTGCACGCCCACCTATGCGGTCCATCTGGGCGAGGCTTTGCAGAAAGCCGGCCTGAAGCCTGATGCGTTGAAACTCCGGCTCGGGTTTTTCGGCGGCGAGTTCTGGACCAATGAAATCCGTCAAAAAATCCAGTCCCTGCTGGGCCTGTTCGCCACCGACAACTATGGCCTGTCCGAAATCATCGGCCCCGGAGTGAGCGGTGAATGCATCTACCAGAAGGGCATGCACGTGCAGGAAGATCATTTCCTGTTCGAGATCGTGGACCGCGATACCCTGCAGCCGGTGAAGGACGGCGAGAGCGGCGAGGTGGTGATCACGACGCTCACGAAGGAAGGTATTCCCGTGATCCGGTATCGGACGCGCGATATCACGCGCGTGATTCCGGAGTCCTGTCCGTGCGGGCGCACAACCCGGCGGATGGAAAAGGTGACGGGTCGGACCGATGATATGCTGATCATCCGCGGCGTTAACATTTTTCCCTCGCAGGTGGAAGAGGTGCTGATGCGCCTACAGGGAACGGCTCCCCATTATTTGCTGATCGCCACCCGGGATGGGGCGATGGACAATCTCGAAGTGAAGGTGGAGATGTCGGAAGGGCTGTTCACCGACCAGATGCGCAAGCTCAACGCCGTGCGGGACGAATTGCAGCACAAGATCGACTCGGCGCTCGGCATCCATGCCAAGCTGACGCTCGTGGAACCGGGCAGCCTGGAGCGGTTCGTGGGCAAAGCCAAGCGCGTCGAAGATCGCCGGTCTTTCTAGGAATATCCATGAATCCTGTGGCCCAAATTCAATCCCGGTTCGGCATCGTGGGCCGCGATCAGGAGCTGGCTCTTTCCCTGGCCGTATTGCGGGCCGGGCCCCATTTGCTGCTGGAAGGTCCGGGGGGGGTGGGCAAGACGACGGTGGCGCTGGCGGTCTGCGGGCACCTTGGCCGGCGCGTGCACCGGGTTGACGGGGACGACCGGTACACGGAAAACAAGCTGACCGGCTGGTTCGACCCGCCCGTGGTGCTCAAGGCGGGCTACGGCCCTGAGACCTTTACTCCCGGCCCGCTGATCCTGGCGATGCAGGAAGGCGCGGTTTTGTTTATCAACGAATTGAACCGCATGCCGGAAGCCGTGCAGAATGTGCTCTTGCCGGCGCTGGATGAACGGCGACTGCAAGTTCCCCACGTGGGGGAAATCAAGGCAGAGCCCGGCTTTCAAGTGGTGGCAACGCAGAATCCCGTTGAATATATCGCCACAGGGCACCTTTCCGAAGCCTTGCGGGACCGCTTCGAGCATGTGGGGCTTCGCTACCAGGAGGAAGGCGACGAGCAGGCGATTGTCCGCCGGGCGACCGGTTGCACCGATGCGGCCCTGGTGATGGAGGCGGTGCGCTTGACGCGCGAGACGCGGGTGAATCCCAGGTTCAAGAAGGGGGCCTCCATCCGCGCGGCCATGGCCATGGTTAAGATTGCCGCTGAATTGGAGGGGCCCGACGCGTTTCGGCTCGCGGCACGTGCGGCGTTGGCGACCCGGGTGGAGCTGAAGGATGAGAACGCCGAGGGGCTGGACGCCATTTTGGATGCGGTCCTTGCCGGCTTAAAAAAAAAGAGCAGCTAAGCCCGGATCCGCCTGATGGATTGGTTGAGGCGGCCGTTTCCTTTGAAGGGACTCCTGTCTCGGCGGGAGGCTCGCGGCTGGAAGCGCTGGCCATGCGCTATGGGGTGGAGACGGCGCGGATTGACGGCTGGACCGTCGCTGAAAAAGTATCGGAAGTCGGCATGGAGCTTGCCGATCCCCTTTTGAAGGCGGAAGCGGTTCGCCTGGCTGCGCGGGCGGTGATCCAGCGGGCCTGTCGGCTGGTGGGGCCCATGCGGATTGCGAAGCGGCGCCTGTATTCGGTCATGCAGGATCCCCACCGCGGCGAGCTGGAGATTGACCGGACGCTGGAGAATGTGACGGGCAAACCGGTTCCGGAGCCATCCGATTGGATTGTGTCGACCCGCGAGGAGCATGAGCGGGCGGTTTGCCTGATGATGGACGCCTCGTTGTCAATGTCAGGGCGCAACCTGGCGCTGGCCTCGCTGGCTGCGGCCGTTCTGGCCTTGAAGCTTCCCGAGGGTGATTTGGCCGTGGTGGCCTTTGACAGCATGGCCCGTGTGGTGGTCAGGCTGGGCGAGCTCCGGCGCCCGCAAGACGTCGTG
>CAIKKV010000014.1 GCA_903828035.1 uncultured bacterium | reverse complement strand
TCGACGCGCTGCATAACTCCGAGATGTGGACGGCGGGCGCCGCGGTGCGCAGCCTGCGCCCCCGGGAGCAGGCCAAGGCCCCGGCCGGCAAGTCGCGCGGCACCTTCGGCCGCGGGGAAAACTGAAGAATCGGACCGATAGGGGCGACAGGACCTATATGAACGCGAAACCAGGCGGGACCATCGAGCTGCTCGACACGACCTTGCGCGACGGCGCGCAAGCCGAGGGCATTTCGTTTTCGGTGCGTGACAAGCTGGCCATCGTCCAGGCCCTGGATGAGCTGGGCATCCCCCTGGTCGAGGCCGGCAACCCGGGCTCCAATCCCAAGGATCTCGAGTTTTTCGAGCGGGTCAAGGGGCTGACCCTGAAGGACTCGGCAATCTGCGCGTTCGGGGCCACGCGGCGGCCGGGCGGCATGGCGGCCGACGACCCGCAGGTGAAGAGCCTGCTGTCGGCCGGAATGGCCGCGGTGGTGATTTTCGGAAAAACCTGGCCCCTCCATGTGACCGAGGTGCTGAAGACCACCCTCGAGGAAAACCTGGCCATGATCCGCGACACGGTGTCGCACGCCCGGTCCCGGACGGGGCGGGTCATCTATGACGCCGAGCATTTCTTTGACGGGTGGAAGGCCGATCCCGCCTATGCCATGAAGACGCTGGTGGCGGCGGCTGAGGCGGGGGCGGATACGATCTGCCTGTGCGACACGAACGGCGGCGCCTTTCCGGAAGAGGTGGAGAAAGGCGTGGCGGAGGCGCTGGCGGCGCTGAAGGGCCGGGCGATGGTGGGCATGCACGCCCACAACGACTCCGGGCTGGGCGTGGCCAATTCGCTGGCCGCCGTCCGGGCGGGGGCGCGGCATGTGCAGGGCACGCTGGTCGGCTTCGGCGAGCGCTGCGGCAACGCCAACCTGGCCACGGTCCTGGCCAATCTCCAGCTGAAGTGCGGCTATGACTGCATTCCGGCCGACCGGATGGCGCTGCTGACGACAATCGTCCGGCGCGTGTCGGAGGTGGCGAACATCATCCTGCCCGACGATCTGCCGTATGTCGGCCGCAAGGCCTTTGCCCACAAGGCGGGCATGCATATGGACGGCGTGCGCAAGTGCAGCGAGTCGTTCGAGCACGTGGCGCCGGATTCGGTGGGCAACGCCCGCCGGTTCCTGATGAGCGAGGTGGCGGGGCGCAGCGCCGTGCTGGAGCGGCTGCGCAAGCTGGATCCGACGGTGCAGAAGGGCGACCCGGTGCTCGACAAGCTGGTCATGCAACTCAAGGAGCTGGAGCAGAAGGGCTACCAGTTCGAGGGGGCCGACGGGAGCTTCGACCTGCTGATGCGCAAGGCGCTGGGCACCTACAAGCCGCTGTTCGAGCTGGAGCATTTCCGCCTTCTCGGCGAGCGGCCGGCGCGCGGCGAAATGGGCGCCTCGGTCCTGATGAAGGTCAGCGTGGAAGGGCAGACGGAGATCACGGCCGCCGAAGGCGACGGGCCGGTGAACGCGCTGGACCGCAGCCTGCGCAAGGCGCTGGAGCGCTTTTACCCGGCGCTGAAGACGGTGCGCCTGACCGATTACAAGGTGCGCGTGCTCAACGGCAACGCGGCCACCGAGGCGACCGTCCGCGTGCTGATCGAGTCGACCGACGGGCTCGAGGTGTGGACGACGGTGGGAGTGTCAACGGATATCATCGAGGCCAGCTGGTTCGCACTGGTCGATTCAATCGAGTACAAGCTGATCCGGGATCTGGAAAAGAAAACCCGGGCACACGCATAGGAGACAGGGCATGGGCATGACGATGACGCAGAAGATACTCGCCCGCGCGGCGGGCCTGGACCGGGTCGAGCCGGGGCAGCTGATCGAGGCCAAGCTGGACCTCGTGCTGGGGAACGACATCACGGCGCCGGTGGCCATCCGGGAGTTCGCCAAGATCGGCTCGGGCCGGGTGTTCGACAAGGACAAGATCGCCCTGGTGCCGGATCATTTTTCGCCCAACAAGGACATCAAGGCGGCGGAGCAGTGCAAGGTGCTCCGGTGCTTCGCGTGCGACCAGGACATCACCCACTACTTCGAGCTGGGCGAGATGGGCGTGGAGCATGCCCTCC
>CAIKKV010000013.1 GCA_903828035.1 uncultured bacterium | reverse complement strand
GCGGTCTTCAACAGGGGATAAAGGCCTGCCAGTTGCGAATTTCCTCCAACCAGGGTCATCGCCACCTGGATCGTTTTTTTAAACTCGCCCATATGTCCCTCGGCATCCTTCAGATATTCCTCCTTCTCGCTTAAAGCATAACCGCGAACGTCATACATCGTTTGCAGCAGGGCATCCGACAGATCCCGGGCATTGCCGGATGCCGGCAAATACTGTTGCGCCAGTATCCGGTATTGGCTGCTCACGCCGGTCATTTGCCAGATGGCCAGGCAGCCCAGCAGGCAGGCGATCAGGATCACAGTGCCGAATCCCAGGGACATCTTGGCGCCTATCTTTAGATTTTTCATAAGTCTATGGTTTGTTGTTGCGACGCAGTGGCGATCATGTTGTTCTCTCGAGTTGGAAATCCACCAGGATTCGCGGATCCTCGAGCATTTTGGCGACATCCAGAATGACAGTCCAATGGGGAGTTAATCCGCGGGTGTATTCGGAACGCCGTCCCGTCATGGAGGGCAATGCGGGTTGCAGGCTCTTCACGGCGATGGATTGGACCCCCAGGATATCGTCCCCCAGTAATGCCAGATTCATGTTTCCACTCTGGATCACGATGGCTTTATTATGATAAGGAAGCCCTTCGCTCGGCAGATCAAACAGCTTTTTTAAATCCAAAATCGACAGAATGCGTCCCCGCAAATTCATGATGCCCAGGATAAACGAGGGGACACCGGGAAGAACGGTGAACTCCTTCAAAACACACACTTCCAGCACATCGACGGTGGGCACGCCGAATTTTCCGGATGCCGCTTGAAATTCGAGAAACTCGATCTGTTCTTCGGATTGCGTTTTGGCGGCTGTTTCCATGGCCAGCAGCCGAGCCCGTTCCCTCAGAATTCGCAGCTTGCGAATGCGAGATTCCTCCGGCGATGTGAGTATGTCCCCCGGGCTGCTCATGATCGAAACACCTCCTTTTTCAGGATGCCGACAAACTGGGACGCCGTCAAGCCGTCCGAATCAGGCACTTCACAATCCGGTGGAAGGGATTGAAGAAGCCCGATGGCATTCCGAAGGTGCTTGCGCGATAGAGCCTGTTTTCCGAGCCGTCCGGCGATTTGCCCCTGGTTTACGTGGGCCAGGATATGATCAGGCTCCAGATACAGCGTCTGTTTCAACGCCTCGTGCGCCTGTTCGACATGTCCCTGTTCCTGGAGAACCAGAGCGCGAACGTAGTAGGCCTCGGCATTTAACTTGTCCGCAGCGGTGGCGGCATCAGCCGCCTTTAAAGCCTCTCCAAGCCGTCCGCAATTGGCATGCGCCCGGGCTAGCAGAACATGAGATTCCGCAGGACGGTTTCCAGCGGGATTCGAAAGCAGTCTGACCACCTCGTCGTATTGTTTTTTCTGAAATACCGCACGGGCTTCTTCGAGCCGTTTGTCGGGCCCTGCTGTCGGATTCACTTCCTGCGCAACAGTTTCCGCATTTTTTTCCAGAGCATCCCCCGGCAAAAATCCCGCATCCATGTCCCGATGGGATGTGTCGGATCGACCCCATTGGCCTGCCTGCAGTGGCGAACCGGCTGGACCCTTTAGGCTGCTCCGGTGCGGCGGCATACCGGCGGCAGGCGGAATGGAGGCGGCATCCTCATATCGGACGGCAGCGGCAACTGCGGTCTGCTGCTGCGCTTTTTTGACTCCTTTTTTGCAGAACATCCCCTCCGGAAATTTGACAAACTCAAACGGCGGCGAGAACGCCATCGAGATCTCCGTCAATCCGGGGATGAACCACCCGCCGGGGACCAGGGAGCGATGCAGACGCTCGATCACCTTTTTCTGGCAAGCCGCATCGAAGTACATGAGCGCGTTCCTGCAAAAAACCACATCGAATGGATCGTTT
>CAIKKV010000012.1 GCA_903828035.1 uncultured bacterium | reverse complement strand
TGCGCGGGCTCGGTGGTCCACGGCGCGCATTCGCGGCAAATCGACCGCCTCGGCGGCCTGGCCAAGTCCATGCCCTGGACCGCGGCCCTCTTCCTGGTCGGCGCGGTGGCCATCTGCGGGCTCCCTCCGCTGAACGGCTTCGTCAGCGAGCTGCTGGTCTACCTGGGCCTCCTGCGGGCCGCCCTCTTCACCGGCGCCAGCGTGGCCGCCGCCGCCGTCATTCCCGTGCTGGCCATGATCGGCGCCCTGGCCCTGGCCTGCTTCGTGAAGGTCTACGGCGTCGTCTTCCTGGGAGCGCCGCGCACCCCCGCCGGCTCCCACGCCCGCGAGTCGCCCCTCTCCATGCGCCTCCCGATGATCACGCTCGCCGCCCTCTGCGCCCTGATCGGGCTGGCCCCGGCGCTCGTGACCCCGGCGCTCGACCGCGCCATCGCGAGCGGGTGCCCGGACCTCGACCTGGCGGCCCTGCCGCTCACCGGGCTCTCCCCCCTTTACGCCGTCAGCCTGATGGCCGTGGCGCTGATCGCCGGCGGGGGACTGGCCGCCCTGATTTTCCTGGCCCGCCAGTCGACGGCCCCGCTTGTTCCCACCTGGGACTGCGGCTACGCGCTTCCCACCCCCCGGATGCAGTACACCGCCTCCTCCTTCGCCCAGACCATCCTCCGCATGTTCCACTGGGTCCTTTGCCCGCATGGCCACGCGCCCCATCTCTCCGGCCTCTTTCCGGCCAAGGCCTCGCTTCACACCCATGTGGACGAGCTCGTGCTGGACCGGACGCTCCTGCCCGGCGGCCGCTGGATCGACCGGACCTCCGGCTGGTTCCACCGGTTCCAGCAGGGCCTGATCCAGCATTACGTTCTCTACATCCTGATCACGCTGATCGTGATGCTGAGCACCCTGATCTCGTTCAAGGATATTGTGATCCGCTTGTTTGCGCGGTGACCCCGCCGCTGGAAGAGAAGGATTCCGATCATGTCGAGTGCGTGGATGATAGTGACGGCGATCGCGACGATGGGCGCCAGCGGCCTTCCGGCGTGGCTTTTTTCGCCGCGTTCGCCGGCGGGCCAGCGGGTCTCGACGGCCCTCCTGCTCTTCGGCAGCGGGCTGGGCCTGCTCGCCGTGGCGCTGGCCCTCGCCGCCCCCGGCACGCCCGCCCTGCGCCTGCCGTGGGTGCTGCCCTGGGGCGCGTTCTCGATCGCGATCGACCCCCTCAGCGCCCTGTTCCTCCTGCCGGTCTTCCTGATCCCGGCCCTGGCTTCGATCTACGGGCTGGACTACTGGAAGCAATCGGAGCATCCGGAAAACGGCCGCCCCCTGGGCTTTTTCCTCGGGCTGCTCGCCGCCTCCATGGCGCTGGTGACCGTGGCGCGCGACGGGGTCCTCTTCCTCATCGCCTGGGAGGTGATGGCCCTGGCCGCCTTCTTCGCGGCCACCGTGGAGGGCGACAACCCGGACGTCCGGCGCGCCGGCTGGGTCTACCTCGTCGCCACCCACATCGGCACCCTGTTCCTGATCGCCCTCTTCTCCCTCTGGCGCCGTGAGACGGGCTCCTTCGCGCTGGACGCCGCGCCGGGCCTTCCCGCGGAGGCGGCGGGAATCCTGTTCGGCCTGGCCCTGGTCGGGTTCGGCTTCAAGGCGGGCCTCATGCCCCTGCACGTCTGGCTGCCCGGCGCCCACGCCAACGCGCCCAGCCACGTGTCCGCCGTGATGTCGGGCGTGATGCTGAAAATGGGCGTGTACGGCCTGGTGCGCCTGACCGCCCTGCTGCCCGTTTCCGCCGCCTGGTGGAGCGGCGTGCTGCTCGGGGTGGGCGGCCTCACGGGCGTCGCCGCCATCCTCTTCGCCATCGGCCAGCACGATCTCAAGCGGATGCTGGCCTACAGCAGCGTGGAGAACATCGGCATCATCGCCATGGGCCTCGGCCTCGCCCTGTCGGGCCGCTTCTACCAGCGCGCCGACTGGATGCTGCTCGGCCTGGGCGGCGCCCTGCTGCACGTGCTGAACCACAGCCTGTTCAAGTCGCTGCTCTTCCTCAACGCCGGCGCCCTCATCCACGCCACCCGCACGCGGGAGATGGACCGGCTGGGCGGGCTGGCCGCGCGGATGCCCCGCACCCTGCTCCTGTTCGTCGTCGGCGCGGCGGCCATCTGCGCCCTGCCCCCCCTGAACGGCTTCGCCAGCGAGTGGCTGATCTACGCCGGCCTGTTCCTCACGTTGGGACAAAAGGCGGGGCCCGGCTTCCCGGGGGCCGCCCTGGGCGCCGTGGCGCTGTCGCTGATCGGCGCGCTGGCCGTGGCCTGCTTCGTCAAGGCCCTGGGCACGATGTTCCTGGGAACGCCGCGGAGCGATCACGCCCGCCACGCGCACGACCCCTCGCCCCGCCTGCTGGCCCCCATGTACGCCCTGGCCGGCGGCTGCGCCCTCCTCGGCCTCGCGCCCGCCCTCGCCGCTCCCCTGCTGGAGCGCGCGGTCCGCACCTGGGCCGCCCTGCCCGCGTCGGTCCCGCTCTCCCTCGCGGCGGTCATCCCCCTGCGCGCGCTCACGCTGGCGGGGCTGGGGCTCGCCGCCCTCGTCGGCGCGGTCCTCCTGTTCCTGAAACGCGTGCCCCGCGCCAAACAGGTGGACGCGGCCGGCACGTGGGACTGCGGCTACGCGCGCCCCACGCCGCGCATGCAGTACACGGGCTCGTCGTTCGGCCAGTCGCTCGTCAGCCTCGGCACCTTCCTGCTGTGGCCGAAAAGCCGACGCCCCGCCCTCCGCGCCCTCTTCCCCCGGGCCGCCTCCTTCAAAAGCCTCGTGCCGGATACGGTGCTCGACCGGCTCGTCCTGCCCGTGTTCCGGTTTTCGAGCCGTGTGCTGCCGGGCCTGAGGGTCGTGCAGCAGGGCCAGACCCACCTTTACGTGCTCTACATTCTGGTCATCCTGTTCATTCTGCTCATCTGGGGGAGATAACCGATGCTCGATACGCTGATCCATGTCGTCCTGCTGCTGGCCTTCCCGCCCTTCCTGCTGGGCGTGATCGTCAAAACGAAAGCCTGGTTCGCCGGCCGCGTCGGCGCGCCCCTGCTCCAGCCCTACCACGACCTGTTCAAGCTGGCCCGGAAGGGGCTGGTGCTGAGCACCACGACGACGTGGATCTTCCGGGCCGGGCCGGTCGTCACGCTGGCGTCCGTCCTGCTGGCCGGCCTGCTGGTCCCCATCGGGCGGTTCAACGCGCCCGTCTCCTTCACCGGCGACCTGATCCTCTTCGCCTACCTCTTCGGCCTCGCCCGCTTCTTCACGACGGCCGCCGCGCTCGACACCGGCTCCCCCTTCGAGGGCATGGGCTCGGCGCGCGAGGTAACCTTCGCCTGCCTGTCGGAGCCCGCCCTGTTCTTCGCGCTCCTCGTGCTCTCCAAGCTCTCGGGCTCGCTGGTCCTCTCCGACCTGCTGCACGGTCCCGCGGGCGGCTTCCCCTCGGCGGGCGTCGCCCCGCTGGTCCTGATCTCCATCGGCCTGTTTGTCGTCCTGCTGGCCGAGACCTGCCGCATCCCCGTCGACGATCCGAACACGCATCTCGAGCTGACCATGATCCACGAGGCCATGGTGCTCGACCACAGCGGCCCGCTGCTGGGCGTGATCCTCTACGGCGCGGCCATCAAGCTCTACATCCTGGGCAGCGTGCTGCTGCACCTCGTCGCCCCGGTCCAGCTGGCGACGCCGTGGCTGAACTGGCCCCTGTTTCTCCTCGAGCTCTCGGGTCTGGCGGTCTTCATCGGCGTCATCGAATCCATCATGGCGCGTCTCCAGATGCGCCACGTTCCCTACCTGCTCGTGGGCGCGGTTCTTTTTTGTGGATTTAGTTTCTTCTCCATCCATAAGTCTTTGTCTAGCTTCCTTATACTCCAAATATTGTTCTAACAAATTCTCCAATTCTGACGACCACATCTGATTTGTACTAGTGCTCTTAATTACATTCAGTTCTTGTTCCTTGTTACCTTTCTCCTTGAGCAACTTTTCGACATTTTCTTCAGTCACCGAGTCCATCGGCATCTTGGTCAAATATTTATATTCTGTGTCGTCGTCAATAATATCGTATCCTTTCCCTTGTAACATTGTTAATACTTGGTCCTTCTTCTTTTTTCTCAAATCAATTGTGCCGTCCAAGTTTTCTTGGATATATTTGGCCTTGTTTGACAACAATACGAGTTCCTTTTCAAGAGCATCAATCATATAATCCTTTCTAGTTTGATATAATTTTAACCTTTCATCAT
>CAIKKV010000011.1 GCA_903828035.1 uncultured bacterium | reverse complement strand
GGCATACTTGGCGTAAAAGGGAATGCCGCGGATCATGTTTCCCGCCACGCGTGCCGATTCCCTCAGCCGGGGCAATCGCTTTGGTATGACGATGTGCAACCGCGTGCAATGGGCCCTCAGCAGGGCGAGCTCGGAATCGGGCGTCGATCCGTCATCCATCCCGATAAAGTCGACTTCGTCGGTCCGGGCAAGCTGCCGGAGCAAATTATAGTCGCGGATGGCGCCCCCGCTGGTGAGCGGAACGGGAAGAGACGGGCTGACGAAGAGGATTTTCACGGATGCTCCTCCACGGAAACCTGCGGGGCGCGGAACTCGTCGCGGATATACACGCTCATGCGCCCCGGGGAAACGGCCTGAAGCAGGTAGCCCAGGTCCTCCCGGATCTTTTCCCCCATCAGGCTCAACACCCCGACAAAGACGCCGATGCCGGCCACGCTGGACAGGCAGTCGTGCCAGAGCGTCCGCTCCATGAAACCCGAGATCACGCCCATCGCCGCCATCATGATGGCGGTGGCGACGCCGATCCTCAACACGCTGATGTTGAACGTCGTGGCCGTCGACCGATAGGCGCAATACCGGTATAGCACGGCCATGATCACGCCCGACAGCAGGGTGGCCAGCGCGGCCCCGCGGGCGCCCATCCCGGCCAGGGTCCAGCCGCCCCATGAAACGGGAATAAACACCAGGTTCATGATCACGTTCAACACCATGAAGGTGACGCTCAGCGCGGCAGACAGGCTGACCCGGCTTGTCCCGATAATCTGCGTGAAATACGGAACCGAGATGACGCTGACGATGCTCGACCAGATGAGGAAGGTCAAAACGGAGTTCGAGGCCTCGAACGTGGAGCCCAGGAGCAACCGGACAACCGTGTGACGATTCATCATCAGGAGGGCGCCGACCGGAAACAGGACCAGCGCGGAAAACCGTTCGGCCCGGTGCGTCAGGGTTCGTATTCCGGCGAGATCCCGTTCGCTGTTTAACGCCGAAACCGTCGGAAAGACAAGCGTGCCCACGGCCGTTCCGGCAAACATCAGGATGGTGGTGATCTTCGCCGCTCCGGCGTAAAGGCCAAGCTCGCCGGATTTCCAGAAATGCTGGATCATGATCTGGTCGAGGTTTTCCGTCACGGCATTCGCCGAAACAATCACCATGATCGGAAGGGCGAACAGCAGGTACTCCTTCGCCATGCTCCAGGAGGGGCGCCCGATGGCATAGCTCTTGAAAATATACGCATAGAGCAGGAGCCCGACGAGGGCGCCCGCCAGGGACGCGCCTGCCAGCAGCACCACGCCGAGTCCGGCCACCGCCACGGCGATCTTCAGGGCCGTCTCGATCGTCTTTCCGGCCAAGTCCGGAATCATCTGCTTCGCCGTCTCCTTGCGGGCGGCAAAGGTGCCGGAAGGAATCTGCGCCAGGTCGATGAGGACAAACGTCAGAACCGCGATGAGGATGACCTGCTCATGGGCGGCGCTCTCCATGGGCTGGTGGAATATCAGGCGATGCGCCGCCAGGCTGCCCAGAACGGCAATCGCCATCAAGCCCGTCATGCCCGCCCGGACCAGGAGGTATGTGCCCAAGCAGGTCGGCAGATCGCGTCCTTCGGATAGCTTCTTGATGTGCGCCACGCCGAACCCCATATCCGCAATAAAATGGAAAATGCCCACGTAGGCGAAGCCGTAGCTCAGGGCGCCAAAGATTTCCG
>CAIKKV010000010.1 GCA_903828035.1 uncultured bacterium | reverse complement strand
ATGATACATTCTGAAAGCGATGCCCGGGTGGTGAAATGGCAGACACAGGGGACTTAAAATCCCCTGCCGCAAGGCGTGTGGGTTCGATTCCCGCCCCGGGCAAAACCCTTTATCGGCTTGTGAGTGCATGCTCGAACACGAATCGCACGCCGCCCCCGACCTGCCACCAGGAGTACTCGTTCCCGGCGATGGTGCTCGCGGCGGATTCAAAGCCTGCCGATGCGAATAGTTCCATCCAGGGCCGAAGGCGGTAGGTGGTCCACGCGCCCACGCGCCACGGGGTGTCATTCCGGTCCCTGCCCTCGGCTTGTTCCGCGTAGGAGCGGATGCCGGTTTCCGTCCAGACGCCCGCGTCCAGCCGCGCCGTTGGCCGGAATCCGCACCCGACCGTGCCGCCGAATCCCGCGTATTCCGCTTCCGATGCATCGGAGCCGTTCCGCTCGGCATAGAGCTCGGCCCAGACCGTCGACTTCCGGGACAGGTGCCACCGCACGCCCGGACGAACATCCAGGCAACAGTCAACCCGAGCCGAATCCGTGGTGTAAACGGAGTCGTCGTAAAACGTTTGGCGAACCGTTCCCCGCAGGCTGATTTCCAACGGAAACCGCTCCAACGTCCGGACGACGCAGGGGCTCGCCTGCCAGTAGGAGTTGTCGTCGCCGGGCAGCGCCTCGTCCTCGTACCGCCCGCCGCCGATGTTTGCAGAGGCTTCGTTATTTCCCTCGAAATACCGCCAGAGGACAAAGGCCGCGGATTCCGACTTGGACTCAAAGGCGGTTTTCGAATATGACGAACGGCGATGGGTGAGCAGCAGCGTTGTTTCCGTATTCGCCCCAAGCACGGACAGGGAAAGTTCCGGCGCCACCTGCCAATACGGCGACCCCGATCCGCCCTCCGATTCCTCAAGCCGATTGTCTTCGTAACCGGACAGCACTTCAAGCTGCGAGAGGGCGAAGACATCGACTCCGGAAGCGTGAGGGGAGAAGAGAGCCAGCGCGACAGCGCAGACAGCGTGGCGTGTTATCTCCTTGATCACACCTGTCGACCCCGGTTTTGCGCACCGCTCCGCGGGAGGGGGGTCGAAGGAGCGGTTCTTCCCCTCTGGTTTGAATCCGCCGGGACTGACCCTCGCCCGGGCGTGAGCTGCGGGCTGGTATGAGGGGTGGCGTGGGGGGTGGCGTTTCCGCCCGGGGTGCCTCGCGAGGCCGGGATTTCCGTGCCCGGCGTGACTTCGCTGGTTATATTCGCGCCCGCCCCGGTTCGCTTTCCGCTTCCGTCTCCGGTCCAGAGGCGCTGGCGGATGCGCGTGCCTTCCACGTGGTCGTTGTTCTGCTGGACCGCGAAGCGACTGGCCCTCAGGATCTCCGTCCGGCGCATATTGCGCTCCGCGAAGTCGGTCATGATCTGCGCCACGGTAGCGGCGTCCATGTGGTTGAGGCACATCGTTTCGCCGGCTTCCACGATGACCCTCATCCGCTCGGGTTGCTTGTCGCCGGCCCGGGTCAACACGCTCAGCAAGGTGTCGGCCGGAAGCCCGCTTTCCAGCGCGAGGGTCGCCGAGTTCAGCAGTTGGATATCCGGAAGGCTCCGATTCTCATAACCCGCCTGGCGCAGAACAGAAGCGGCCTTCTGAAGGTTCAGAAGCCGCAGGCGGGTGGCCTCGAGCAAGGCGTTTGGCTCCGCCCGTTTGGCCAGGCCTTCCTCGAGACGCGTCAGGATGGATTCGGCGGGAAGCCCAAGCCGAGCGGCCTCCCGCGCGGGATCCAGGCAGGGATCCGCGGATTCGGGGGAAAGCCCGCCATCCTTGAGCTGGCTGACGAGGCGCTGCCAGCGGCTGGCGTCCAGGCCGGCCGGCTGTGTGGCTGCAAGGGTTTCCCACGTGGGCGTCGCCCCCCCCGGCGCGGCCACCTGCCCGTATGCGAACGGGAGGCCCAGCAGGGCCGCGAGCACGCCCAGCCAGCGTTTCCTAAGGGCTTTGCGGTTCATCACTTAACTCCTTTCATCGCAGACGTCCATGACTGCGTTTTCACGTCCGAATCCGTCCGGACGGTGCGCGGTCGCGTTCGGATCTGTTATCCACGTCTTGCCGTTTACAAGAAATTGGTATTCGTAGCGCCCCTCGGGAAGGTCGATGTCGGCCGTCCAGTGTCCGGATGCGTCCGGCCCGCGGAGGCGGATCGCGCCGGGCGCCCAGTTGTTGAAGTCGCCCGCGAGCTCCACGCGCTGCGCGCCGGGAGCGTGAACTTCAAAATGAACCCGCACGCGGGGCTCTCGCGACTGGGGCATGAAGTGCCAGACTCCGGCGATCGCCAGCAGCATGGCCAGGGCGCCGACGAGCCCCGGCGCGGCCCACTGGCGCCGTTCGGGGAGGAAGCCCGCCAGCCACTCGAGCGCCGTCTTCCGCCTGGCTTGCGGCAGCGCGGCCATAATGTCCGCGGCCAGCCGGGCGGGGGCGTGGACCCGGGCGTTTCCCAGTCGTTCCAGGGCGGCCCGGTACGGCGTCAGCGTCGCGGCGTCCCCGGGCGCGCCCGTGGGGGGGGCGTCTGTTTCGTCCAGCAGGGCGTGAATCCGCTTGTCATAATGGTTGTTCATTGTGGCCTCTTTTGCCCGGAGTCGAGCAGTCGCACCAGTTCGTCCCGCCCTCGCGCGACCCGCATTTTTGCCGCACTCACGCCGATGCCCAGCGTGTGCGCAACATCCTCGTAGGACAGCCCTTCCATGTGCTTCAAGACCAGCGCCGTCCGCAGCATTTCGGGCAATTTGGCGAGGGCGTTTTCCAGTTCCTCGTCCCGCTCCGTGGCGGCGGGCGGCGCATCCGGCTCCGTCAACTGGGCCAGGTCTCCCTCCATGCGGAGTTTCCGGCTGTAGTGACGGAAGCGGTTTTTCGTCAAGTTGGCGCCGATGCTCATCACCCAATTCTTGAAGGCATACTCCGCCTTGTACGAATGAAGCTTTTGATACGCCCGGATGAAGGTTTCCTGCGTGATGTCCGCCGCCTCATGCCAGTTGCCGGTCATCCGCCATGCCAGATTGAACACCGCGTCCTGATTCCGGCGGATCAACTCCGCAAACGCATCAGTATCACCGGCGCGGCACAACTCAACAACCTGGGCGTCGCTCGCGTTCATCGTATCCTATTAGATATACACCCGCGAGGTGGCGTTTGTCACTTTGTCTTTCGGTTTTTCTGGTTTCGGGTCGCGGGGAGGTGAAAATGCGAACTTCTTTCTTGGATGTGACCTTTTGCCTCGGCAGGGTGTATATCAAGTAAAGCATCCAGTGGCCGGGTGCGTCAGGTCAAACGGGCGATAGCCCTGAAAGGAGTCTTCACATGAAGACAGGAAACCAGTGGGTTGTGGCGGCGGCGGCGGTAGTGATCGGTTTTTCGATGCTGACGGATATGGCTGTGGCGGGAGAGAGAAAAGGGGCCGCTCAGGCTAAGGGCGCCGCTTTGGGGACGGCGACCCGGACGCGGGATCGCCTGAAGGACGGCACCT
>CAIKKV010000009.1 GCA_903828035.1 uncultured bacterium | reverse complement strand
TGGTTCCTCCTCCAGGATGGTGACCAGTATCATAGAAAGAATGGCATTCTAGTGCAACGTTATTTATGGGACATAAGACTAGCCATCGCGCGCCCTGCTCACTGTCGTTCGCATGGGCGGCGCGCGAAATGGTTTCCGCAAGCGCCCGCCAGAAAAATGTGCTATTGCGTAGGTTGTTGTCGGGCGTTCGATCGAGAATCCAGTCGCGCGCCGCCCGAGCGTGCGCGACAGCGCCGCGGGCGCGCGAAGGCGTTGTCGTTGCGGCGTTTCGAATAGCGGAAATGCGTGAGCTGATTTTGAGGCTCAGCCAGCCGACAACGGAGCGGCGTGGGCTGGTGCCCCGACGCTCCCAGTTGGAGGCTGGATCAGCCCAAAAGTAGCCACGCATTAACGCCGAAACGCCACAACCCGACGTGTCAGTTCGCACCGTCTAAAGGCCAGAAAGACGGAAAGGGCGATCCTTAGGCGTGGATGTGGGCGGGGAAATCCCGATTGACGCAACGGCCGAAAATCGTGGTATACTCTGTATATGAAGATTCTGCTCTCTGTTCTGGTGGCGTTGAGCGCCCTGGCGGCGCCGGTATCGGCCAGCCTGGACACCCTGCGCATCAACTGCGGCGGCGGGGACGTCGGCGCGTGGATCAGCGACCGCGGGTGCAAGGCCGGCGTGTGCCTCACGTCGACCGCCTATATCGTCTGGGCGCAGGACGTGCCCCAGAAGGTTTACCAGACCTGCCGGAGCGGCCCGCTCCTAATTTATAATTTCCGGGATCTGCCGAATGGCCGCTACCGGATCACGCTGCGCTTTTGCGAGCTCGTTTTCAGCAGCACCAATACGCGCATGATGCGCCTCAAGATCGAAGGCTTCGACCTGGGCTGGCTCGTGGACGTGTTCTTTCTCGCGGGCGGCCGGAACAATCCGCTGACCCTGCCGCCCTATACCGCCAAGGTGGTGGACGGCAACGGCCTCCAGATCGAGTTCACGGGCATCTACGGCGCCCAGGCCATTGTCAACGGAATCGAGATCGTCCCTTTTCCGCTGCCCGCCGCGGCCACGAAGAACATGACGCTTGTTCCCGCGGGCTTTTTCTCCATGGGCGATAAGCTCGGCGAAGGCTCTTCGGCGGAGCGGCCGGTGCACACGGAGTATCTGAGCCCGTATTACCTGGATCGCTACGAGGTGACCAAGGGCCTGTGGGACCAGGTTTATACCTGGGCGCTGACGAACGGGTATGCCTTTGACCACGTTGGCTTTGGAAAGGGGGCGTCCTATCCGGTCCACTCCATCAGCTGGTTCGACGCCGTGAAATGGTGCAATGCGCGGAGCGAAATGAGGAAGCGGATGCCGGCCTATTACACCTCGGAGGCCCGGACCAACGTCTACCGGACCGGCCAGCTTAAAATACAGAATGACTGGGTGCGATGGGACACGGGGTACCGGCTGCCGACGGAGGCGGAGTGGGAGCGGGCCGCCCGGGGCGGGGCCGCCGGGAAACGGTTCCCCTGGGCGTCCAGCGACCAGATCCAGCACGCGCGGGCGAACTATATCAGCGACGGCGCGTCCGGGTATGACACCAGCCCGACTCGCGGCCATCATCCGGACTATGTTTCAGGGACGGTGTACTCCAGCCCCGTGGGCTCATTCGCCGCCAACGGCTACGGGCTCTATGACATGGCGGGGAACGCCTGGGAAATGTGCTGGGACCGCTGGGATCCCGACTATTACGCCGCCTCGCCGGGGGCGGATCCCCGGGGGCCCGCCTCCGGATCGTACCGCCTCATCCGGGGCGGCTCGTGGAATAGCCTTGCCGAGGATTGCCGCGTTGCAGGCCGGGCCTACGGCGGGGCGGCTCAAACGCAAAGCGACCTGGGCTTCCGGACGGTGCTGCGGTAAGCCTGCCGGCATGATTTCGGGCTTGTCCCCCGCGCTTGACGGCTGGCGGGGGATGGGGCAGACTGCCGGACATGCTTTCACTGATCCTGGCCATTGCCATTTTTTCCGCGGTCATGCTGGCGATCGGGGCGCGGGCCGCTTCGCGCTCCCGCAGCTATGACGAGTTCGTCGTGGCGGGCCGCTCGCACGGTGTTTTCTCGGTGACCCTTTCCATCCTGGCCACGGCCATCGGCGCCTCCGCCACGGTGGGCCTCATGGACCAGGCCGCCGCCGGCGGGTTTCCCTTTTTCTGGTTCCTGGGCGCGGCCGCCATCGGCCTGCTGGTCCAGGGGTTGACCGTGGCCGGAGCCATCCGCGACACACGCGCCCGGACCTTCTCGGAGGTGGTGGAGCGGCAGTTCGGCCCCCGCGTCCACCGGGTGATTTCCATCCTGATCGTGCTGGGCTGGACGGCCATCGTGGCCGCCCAGTTCAAGGCGGCCGGCGTCCTGGTCGAGGGTCTGACCGCGAGCCATGTGGGCTACCGGGCCGGCGTGGTGCTGGCGGCCGCGCTGATTGTGGGGTACACCCTGCCGGGCGGGCAGCATGCGGTGATACTGACGGACGTGGTCCAGTTCGGCATGATCGCCGCCGGCATCCTGGGCTTGCTGGCCGTTCTGCTCGTGCAGGCGCCGGCCGCGGCCGGCTCGGTCCCGCTGAGCCTGTTCAACGATCATTTCACGGCGAGCGACTGGATCTATCACCTGCTGATCGTGGGCGGCATTTACGTGATCAGCCCGAACCTGTTCAGCCGAAACTTTGCCGCGCGAGACGCGCGGACGGCCCGCCGGGCGACGCTGCTGTCGGCCCCGGTCATGGCCCTGATGGGCGTGGTCATTGCGTATATCGGCTGCTATGCCGCTGCCTCGGGGATGGTGAAGTCGGGGCAGTCGGTGTTTTCCACGCTTTCGGCCGCGGCCGGGTTTCCGTGGTCCCTGCTGCTGGGGGTGAGCATCCTGGCGGCCATCGTCTCGTCGGCCGACACGACGCTGCTGGTGACGGCGTCGATCGCGCAGCAGGACCTGCTGAAGCGGGAGAGCGTGGCCGGCGTGCGGGCGTGGGTCGTGGCCATCGCCGGCGGCGCCGTGCTGCTGGTGCTGCTGGCGCCCGGCGCCACGCTCTACACGCTGCTCTTCGCCGCCTATAACCTGTTCGCTCCGGCGGTGGTGCCGCTTGTGTTTGCCGCTTTCTATGCGCCGCGCCGGCTGGAGCCCGCGTTTGTGTGGACGGCGCTGGCGATCGGGATGGCGGCCGGGCTTTACGGGAATGCCAACGCCCTGATGGGCGCGGTTGGGGGAAGCGGGCCGGAGTGGGACCAGGCCCGGGCCTATGCGGGCCGGACCGGCAAGATGGCCCTGATCGCCGGGTTCGGCCTCGTCTCCCTGATCGCCGCCGTCGCCGTCCGGCGGGCCCGCCGTTCTTGCTTAGAGCCGACCGCTCATGGTAGGATTCGCGGCTAACCCCTGAGGATTGTGACATGATTGCCACCCAGCTCGGCCGCATCCTGTTCGGCCATCACGACGACCTTCTGCGCTCCTATGAAACCTTCATGGATCAGCCCGTGGACTTTGAGTCGTCCGAGGGCGACCTGCCCGGCGATCCCGCGGCCCAGACCACGCTCGCCCGCGAAACCGCGGTCACCGGCCCCGGCACGTTTTTCCGCCGCGCCCGCCGCACGCTGACCTTTGCCCCGGCCCCGGCCGGCGAGGGCTGGTGGTTTGACCGGACCGACCTCCCCGATTTCCTGCCGATCAAGGTCTCCGTGCACACCGTCTGGACCACGCTTCGCAACATCGTGCTGTGCAGCGGCTCGCCGCGCAACTACATGCGCATGGTGGAGCACATCGTGGCGCTCAGGCCCGGCCTGGGCATCGACAACCTGATGATCCAGATGGACTCCGGCGATCCGCCCCTGTTCGACCGCGGCAGCATGGACCTCGTCGAGGCGCTCGAAGGCGCGGGCGTCACCCGCCAGGCGCAGCGCCCCGTTTACGTCACGGTCACGGAGCCGGTCACGATGGCGGGCCCCAGCGGCAGCTTCCTCACGTTCAAGCCCTGCACCGGGATCCGGCCCTCCCTCAAGATCGATTGCGCGGTCGACTTTCCCAACGCGATCGGCAAGCAGCGGTTGCGCCTCGCCTTGAACCCGGCCCTGTTCCGCCACGCCGCCCAGGCCCGGACGAACTGCTCGCAGTCGCAGATGCTGTTTGCCAAGACCATCGGGCAGGCCTTCGCCGACTCCCGGAACCTGGGCTACACGCCGCAGAACATCCTGATCGCCGGCGACAAGCGCTACGTCAACGAGGCCAAGATGCTGCACAACGGGAAATCCCTGGAGGCGGTCTGGCATCGCATGGCGCTCGACCTGCTGGCGGCTGTGGCGCTGATCGACTCCGGCCGCTTCTGCGGGGAGATCTACTCCTACAAGGCCGGCCATACGCTCGACGTGCAGATGATCCGCAAGCTGGTCAAGCTGCGGCTGCTCAAGACTGTGGAATTCGCACGATAGGACCTATAGGTTTTATAGGTCCTATAATGCCTATCGGTCCTATAATGGGAACTGCTGCGCCCCAATATTGCGCTAGTCATTCTCCCGGTGGTCCGCCAGCCACTCCTCGGCGCTCACGGGCGTAACCGCCACATCGTCAAACTCGTACACGCCCGGCGGCCAGTAGGCGTAGAGCATGATGCGCATGCGGGTGACCGTGGGCGTCTGGCGCGTGGGATGGAAGCACTGGGAGAACGTCTTCCACTCCTTGCCGGTCCCGCGGCAGTTGACGATCGTATCGAAGCGGCGCCGCTCTTCGTTCCGGAGGATTCCGTAGCCGCGCACCCACACCTTGCCGCCCCCCGCGCCCCGGAAGCGGAAGGTTAGGCGGTAGGCCTGCCCGGTGGCGGCGGGGATCCAGTCCGAGTAGTAGGAGAGGCCGTAGGTGGCGGCGATCGGATTGCCGGCCGCATCGGGGAAAACCCATTTGTCCAGCCCCGCCGCCTTGCAGCTGGCGACATAGTCCTTTTCCGAAACGGCCGTGTTCATCCGGATCTGCTTGTTGGGGGCTCCGTTCGTTTCGGTCACCCATCGCACACCCAGCCCGTCCAGCGTGTCCCAGCCGCGCGGCCGGGCGGAGTTCGTCGGATCGATTTCCTCAAATCCGCCGTTGGGCAGAAGGGAAGGGGCAGCGTTGGTGGAATCGGCGAAGGCGCCGGTTGCCAGGAAGGACAGGAATGCGAGGCAGAGAATGCGTGTGTTCATCGTGCGGGCTCCGCGAGATCCCTGAAATAGGCGCCGGCCATCTCCTCGTATCCGGGGGGAATGCCGTCCTGCAGCCCGCTGGTGATTTCCTGCCGCTGCTTTTCGGGAAGGGCCGACTGCTCGCGCCGCAGCGCGCCGGAGCCGCCGGCCGTGCGCTTGGCCGCCTCGAGCGTGTCGAGGGCCTCGGCAAAGGCCTGGCGAACGCCGGGGCCGTAGCCCTTGGCGGCCGACTCCTCCACCTCGCGCATGTTCTGCACGGCGGTCTCCAGCTCGGCGCCCGGCACGTTCCAGGCCCGCAGGCGCAGCGCCAGCGCTTCGGCCGACTGCCGGATGGCCGCCTGCTGGCCCGCCAGCCGCGCCATCTTCTGCTGGAGCGGCGGCGGCACGGGACCCCGCAGGCCCTCGCCCGCGAAACCCGACAGCTTCCCGCCGCCCGTCGCGCCGCCGGGGCTCTCCTTGGAGGAGTCCTCGACGCTGCCGCTTTCGAAGGGGCTCGGCGTCAGCCGCGTGGGCGTCTCGCGCCCGCCTTTGCCCTGGGCCGTCTTCTCCACCATCTGGCCGCTGCTCCGGCCGGTCCGCCCTTCGCCGGAGCGGCCGCCGATCTCCATCTGGTTCGGAAGCATGTTGCCGGTCACGCCCTTGGCGCTCATGCTCGAGATCGGGCCGTCCGCGGCGTCCCAGCCCGCGCCCTTATCCATGGAGTCCATCCAGGAGCTGGTCACGTCTTCGACCTCTTCGGTCATCTCCTCTTCCTTGTCCAGCAGCTCGCCCATGATGTCTTCCAGCTCGGCCGGTAGATCGGCCATCGCGATATCGGCCTGCGCCGCCGGCTCCTCCATCATCCACTTGAGATTGTCCGGCTTCTCGGACAGCCACTTCTCCAGGTTCTGGACCAGCTTCTGGGCGTTCTCAAGGCCCGACTGCTCCTGGGGCACCGCCAGCTCGACCTTCTTTTCATACAGCGACTTGGCCGCCTTTTTCATCTCCATGAAGGTTTCGTTGAACTCATCCGCCATGGCGCCATCGGCAAAATCCTGGAGCGGGAGCTTGCTGAAGTCGGTCAGCTTCTCCTCGAAATAGGTGGCCCACTTGGCCTCCTCGCGCGCCAGGTCGCCCAGGATTTTCTCCTCCTCGGCGGTCAGGTCCTGCGGCGCCTTGTCGAGCAGGGTCTTGGATTTCTCGATCGTCTTCTTCTGCGCCTCGATGAAATCAAGCAGGTCTTCGCGCAGCTCCTCGGCCGTGCGGCGGGCTTCCTGGGGCGGCGTTTCCAAGGCCTTGTCCTGGACGGTGGCTTTCGGTTTCGAAGCCTGGTCGGCGGTCCGGCCGAGCAGGGCCAGCAGGGCGGAGAGGATCTCGTCCTGCCGTTTCCGCAACAGGCCGATCCGGGTTTCCAGGGACGCCCCTTTTTCCGAAGGGAGCCGGCCCAGCCCGTCGCGCACGTTTTCCATCTCCCCGTTGACGATCGGATCCAGGCGGGCGGCCGTGGCGGCGCCTTCCGCCTTGGCCAGCTTGAAGGCCTCCAGCGCTTTCCTGCCGGTCGACTGGGCCGCTGCCTGGCTCTCCTTGAGCGCGCCGCTCTGGGCGGCCAGGGATTTCTTTTTCAGGGCATCCTCGAGATTGATCCTCAAATTTTCTGCCGATGAATTGGCTTTTTCCTGCGCGGCGATCGTCTCGCGCAACAGGGCGAGCGCCTGGGAAAGCGGCTGGCCGTCGTCGGTGCCCACATCGCGCGCTTCGCGGATGCGGATGAGAACGGGCGCGGATTTCCCCGTGTGATCGCCCGGCGCAAAATCGGCGGCTTCCGCTTCCAAGGCCCAGATGGTTCCCGGGGGGAAGGCGGCGGGGTCGAGCGTCAGGCGGAAAAGGGCGGGCGCCGGCGTCCGGGGGCCCGGCGGGCCGATGAAGGACCAGACGCGGAGGAATGGTCCGGTCCCCCCGTTCTTTTCTTCCATCTTCCGCGCGCGGACGCCCACGAGCCGGACGCCATAATCATCCTCCGCCTTAACCGGGATCTCGAGGGTGGATCCCGGATTGACGAACCGGTTGCGTTCCGCGGTGTCGAACTCGACCGTCGGCGGTTGGTCCTCCTCCAGGATAGTCTGCCCCTGGGCCAGGACCCGTTCGCCCCCCCGGCCTTCGCGGCTGGCGCGGATGCTGTAGGGCCCCGCGTTGGTGAAGATCCAGGAGAGGGCCTGCTTTTCCTTTCCGGCTCCGAAGGTTTTCTGCCCGTCCATGTCCGTCCAGGCCAGCCGCGACACGGGCGGCGCCACCGTGAGGGTGGCGGTGATGCGCGAGCCCGGCAGGGCGGAGAGGGGCGCGGGCGGCCCCGAGCGGGTTTCCGCCTTGAGTCCCGTATACGCCGGCGGCTCCACCGTGAACGAGGAGGCGGTCAGGCGGGACGCGGGGCGAACGGTCACTGCGACGGAGCGGGTGCAGGTGTCGGCGGCGAACACGCGATAGGCGAACGATCGTTCCGCTTTTGGGAACGAGAAGGACCAGCCGAAGGGATTGCCGGGCTGCGGCAGCAGGACGGGGCCCGCGCCCCCCGGATCCTGGGGCGGCAGGAAGTCGGCCCGGTCGCGGAAGCGGAGTGCGGGCGGGTCGGCCAGGGGCTTGCCCCCGGGCGTCTTGGCCAGCACCAGGACCGTTAGGGAGTCGCCCTCGTCGAGGGTGATCGGTCCGTCGGGCCGCATCTCCAGCAAGACCCGCCCGGCGGGGGGGATGTCGGCCAGCGGCAGCAGCAGGCGCTGGAGCGCGTTCCAGGCGTACCGCGGGGCCACCGCGCCGTAGACGGCGGCGGCGAGGGCCAGGGCGCCCAGGATGGTCAGCTCCCGGCGGAGCAGGCGGACGCCCAGCAGCTCCGCGCGCGGAATGGCGAGCAGGGCGAGCTGCGCCTCGTGGTTCACCTCGGCGGCGAAGGGGGCTTCCGCCGGCGCCAGGTCCCGGTTCTCGAACTGCCACGCGTTGATCAGCTTGTTCTGGTCCACGCCGAAGCGCTGTTCCAACTCCACGGCCACAGCCTCGGGCCGCCTTCTTCTTCGTACAGGCCCGAGGAGCCGCGCCTGGATCAGCGCGGCCGTCCCGCCGAGGAGGGAGGCCAGCGCGGCGAGCCGCAAGCCGGCCGGCAGGCGGATGAGATTGTCCGCCAGGCCAAGCGCGAGAAGCACCAGAAGGACGACGCTGAGCGTGCGGGACGCACCCCGGGCCAGGTCGCCTAGGATAAGACAGCGTCGCGCGTTCTGGATGACATCGCGGATTCGCATCATTCCACAACCTTCCCGCTCATCGAGGCATCCACGGTCACCGCATCGGACATTTTTCCCGGCTCCGTGATGCCGCGGAAAAACCAGTTCCGCGCCGCCAGCAGCAGCTTGCGGGAATCGGGATCCATTTTGAAGCGCCATATTTCAAGGCGCCAGGGCTGCGAGGACTTGGCGTCCAGCGTGGTGCGGCCGGCGCGAATCAGGATCACCAAAGCATAGACCTGGTCCTGGTCCCGTCGCACGCCCAGCACGGTCCGCTGGTCGAAGAAATCCCGCGCCTCCGCCACCGCCTGCGTCACGACCGCCGTCACTTCCGGCTCCGCCTGGTTGGACCAGGCGGCCGTCAGGCGGCCCTCTTTCTGAATCGCCAGGAAGAGGGGAGCGCCAAGCGGCGCTTCGATGAGAAACGGCTCGTTGGTCGACGCCCGTTTGGCGGGCAGGCGCACCAGGGTTCCCTGCGTGATCGCGCAAACCGAAACGCCCGCGCCCGGATTGGGGGTCAGGTTCAATTTCGCCAGCCGGTTGGAGGAGGCGCTGGCATCGACGAACCGCACGGAGAGGGGGTAGACGAGCGACTCGAGGGTTTCGCCCGGCTGGCCACGCTGCTTCGCGAGGATGACGACCTTTTGGGTGACGCCCGTGGCGGTGACATAGAGCGGCAGGGTGTGCAGGTGGCCGGTCCACTTCTCGCCTTCGCGCAGCAGGACCGTGGCCTCCAGCTGGCGCACGGGGTAGGGCTCGCCCCATTCCTCCTTGATCGCCTGGCCCGCCTCCTTGAAGCGCCAGGCCTTGACCCGCTCCTCGCGCTCGGGGGCGAACCGGATTTCGCGCACCGATTCCATGGGGATGCTATGCGGGTTCTTGCCGTCGTGCAGGGTGAGCGTGTAGCCGGGTGTCAGGCTGATCTCGCCTTCGGCCACGGTGCCGTCTGAAAAAGAAATAGATCCTGGCCTGCCCGCTAATGCGGAACCGGTGGAGAATGTTAACACGAGTCCAATTGCGATGGGGAGGAAAGTGACGAGATGACTAATCGACATCGGGAGGGCCGGGTTACACCCCGGCCTCATTACGCAAGAAAGGCGAATCCGGCTCGGGTGGAACCTCGCCCTCCCTAATAGAGGCATAGCGTTCATATGAGGTTCAACCTCCTGCGCAGGATCCACTCGGTGGCCAGGGCCGCGAAGAAGACCAGAGCGAGCCAGGGGCCGGTCTGGGCGATCGGCAGCTCGAGCGTGACGGAATGGCCGGCGGCGGCCTGCCGCACCCGCGCCACGAGCGCGTGCGCATTTGCGTCCGGCGCATAGGCCCCGCCGCCGCGCGCCGCGAGGCGCTCCAGCCAGGCTTCGTCGGGGCTTAGCCGCGCGCCTTCGGGCAGGAAGGGCATCACCGGCCATGCCTTGGAAACCGTCTCCAGCACCACGCCGCTGCGCGCGGCGGCGAGGGTCACCGTGTAGAGCCCGCGCCCCTGGAAGGGCACGCGGAGCCGGTAGGCGTCGCGGGCGCCGGCCTGCGGCTCCACGGGCAGCGAATCGGTGCGCCCGCCGGGGCCGGCCACGGTCGCGGTGACCGTCGCGCCCTCCGTCTCCTTGCCCGCCAGGGTGATCACGGCGGTCGCCTCCTCGCCGGGCCGGTAGCGGTCGCGGTCCCAGCGCACGGCGATCAGGCGGCCGCCGTCCGACTCGCCCGCCGCCCAGCGGACCCACTGGCGCAGCAGCAGGCCGTAGGCGTCGCCCAGCGGCTTGGAGCGTCGCGCCCACTTCCACAGCGTGTTGGAGGCCAGGGCGCCAGTGCGCCCCTTGCCGTAGGGCTGCACGGCCAGCAGGGCGACCGGGGCGTCGCCCGCCGTGGCCGTCAGCAGCGCCTCGGCCGCGGGCCGCAGCGGGCCCGGGCGGTTGAGGCTCTCCACGCTGATATCGCGCTCCTGGGCCAGCAGGGGCTCGAGGCCGGCCACCACCGGGTGGGCGGCGCCCTCGCGCGGGATCGACACGGGGAAGCGGCCGGTCTGGAGCGGCGGCTCGTCCGCCCGCACGGCCCACGGCAGCAGCGGGGCGGCCGGCGTGGCCGCGTAGCCGCCCGCGCCGAACGCTTGTTCCCCACCTAGAAACAGCACCGAGCCGCCGTTTTCCACGTAGGCGACCAGGGCCGCCAGGCCGGCGGGCGTCCAGTCGGCCGCCGGGAAGGCGCCGAGGATGACGCACGAGTAGAGCGCCAGCGTTCGCGGGTTGTCCGGGAAGCCGCCCTCCAGCTCCTCGTCGCCCGGCAGCCGCTCGCCCTGGAGCGTGAAGCGCTCGCCCAGGGTCCGGTAGAGCGCGGTCAGCGTGAGGCCCGGGTCGCGCCCCAGCTCCTGGCGCAGCAGCTTGAAGTCGAGCCCCAGCTCGCGCGTGAAGAACAGGATGTGAAGGGCGCGCCGCCGCACCGGCACCATGACGGGCCGGCTGTTGTTGAGCGCCGACCGCTCCCCGGGCAGGATGGCGGTGGTGACCAGGAGGTTCATGATGCCGGACGCCGGGGCCTTGACGGGGAAGACCACCCGGGCGCGGCCGCGCGAAAGGTCAACCGTCCGCTCCGCCAGCTTGCGCCGGCCATCGGGAGTTTCTTCGGCCAGCACGACCGGCAGCTTGCCCAGCCCCTTGGAGACGCCGCGCGCGCGCAGATCGACGGTCAGGTCGAAATTGACGCCCGCCTCCGCCTCGGCCGGCGCCTGCACCTCCTCGATGGACACATCGGGCTTGGCCGAGTCTGTTCCCAGCCCGACAACAAACAGCGGGGCGGCGGGCAGGGGCAAGCCTTCCACCGATTCATCCCCGCCGTCGGTCAGCAGAACGACCGCGGCCGGCGGATCGCCTTCCGCCGCCAGCGTCCGCAGGCAGCCGGCCAGATCGGTGCCGGCCCCGGAAGCGGGCGCCTGCGCGATCGGGCGGAAAGCGGTGTCGAAGGCCCGCACGTCCAGGGAGCAGCCGGCCGGCAGGGCCGCTTTCAGCTCGTCCCGGATGGCCAGGGCCCGCGCGTAGCGGGATTGGGCGCCGTCCGCGATGCCCATGGAGGCGGAGGCGTCGACGGCGACGAGCACGCGCGACCCGGAGGCGGGCGTCGTCTCCTTCCGCCACACGGGCTCGGCGAGGGCCAGCAGGACGCAGGCGAGAGCGACGACCTTGGGGATGAGCAGGGCGACGGCCTGCGGGGCGGAGAACCGCTCCCGCAACCGGCGCCAGAGGAGAATGCCGCCGCCCGCCGCGGCGAGGGTGAGCGCCGCGTAGGCAACGGGATGCAAGGTGGAGGGCCAGACCAGCATGATCAGCTTCCTCCCATGCGCGGGTTGGCCAGCAGGCTTTCGGCCAGCAGGGCGACCAGGCAGGCGATCAATAGCGGATGAAAGAGGCGCGCGCCCCGCCGGTCCCGCCGGATGCGCTCCGCCACGGCCGATGCCGATCCGGCGGTTTCGACCGTATGGGGAAGGCCCAGTGCGGCGGGAACCCCGTTGCCGGAAAGGGTCGTGAAACGGCCTTCACCCGGGCTGGCGGAAACGGCGTAGCGGAAGGTGCCGGCGGAACTTTCCAGCGACCAGATTCCGCTTCGGGAGGGGACGGGCAACCGGGCGGAGTCGCCCTTCCACTCCACGGGCGGCGCTGTTTCCGACCGGAGTCGCACCGTGCCGGCCGGAGGGGCGGGGATGGGGTCGCCCGCCTGCAGGGGCGTCATGGCGGCGCTGGAGGTCGCGCCTTCCAGCGCCAGTTGCTGGGCGAGCGCCAGGAACGCGGGCTTCAGGGGCAGGGTGCTCCACGCGCCGCTCAGGGCGAGGCCGCTGGCATAGATGCGGCCGCTGCCGCGGCTCTGCTGCGTCAGCAGAGGCCGGCCGTCCTCGAGCCCCAGGAGGGCGGTGGCGTTTGTCCCTGTTTCGAGCGGAAGGAATTGCGAGACCCGGATCTGGCGGAGCCGGATGCGGCCGTCCGGGTCGCGCAGGCTGGCAAAGAGAGGGGCCTCCTTGTCCAGGGGGATCAGGCTAAGCGGCTCCTTCGGCGTCTCCCGGGGGCCGGGCTTCGCGCCGAGCCACTCCGGAACGGCCGTCGGGTCGGGGGCGCTGCCGGCATCGGGCACGACCAAAAGCCGCCCTCCAGCCGTGATGTTCCGGAGGAGGGCCTCCGCGGCGGGGCCGGCCGGCGGCAGCCGGTTCCAGGGAATAACGGTCAGCAGCGGCGCGTGGCGATCCAGGGCGGCGGCGGCCTCCGCCGGTTCGGCGAAGACGGGCTCCAGGCCGGAGAGGGCGGAATTGCCGCCGGGCGCCAGGGCGGCGGGAAGAAAACCAAAAGAGGGACGGGCGCCAAGGAACAGGACCGTTTGCCGGGGCCAGACATCGAGGGCCGCCAGGGCGCGGTTATCGGGCTCGAACTCGTCGCCGCTGATCCAGACGGGCGCGGCGGCGGAGCCGGGCAACTGGGCCCCCACGGAGAAGGAAACCGCCTTTTCCTCGCCGGCCGCCAGCCGCACCTCGAGGGCGCCGGGCCGGCCGGCCGGGTCGACCCAGTTGAGCAGGAGAGACGCCGGCTGATCCCACGCCTTCAGCCGCGCGGTCAGCGGAATGCGGCGCGAGGCCAGCAGCCGCATGGCGGGGCGCTCCACGCCGAGCAGGGTGACATTGGCGGGCGCGGCGGCGGCGGGCAGGCGGTGGAAGCGGACGGTGAGCCCGGCGGGCGCGGCGGCGGGCGCGGAGGGGGCGGCCCACTCGTTTTCCTGGAGGTCGGTGAAGACGTGGATTTCGCGCCGGCTTCCGGAGGCGCCGCTTAACTGCTCGAGCGCGCGGCCCAGGGCATCCGCCGGGCGGCCCGCCGCCTCGGTGGGCGGCACGGCGCGGAGGGCGGCGGCTATGCGGTCGCGGTCCCGCCGCAGGGTTCCGGCATCCGGCGCGGCCGGGTCGCGCACGGTGGTCACCAGGGCGGCGGAGTCGCCGGCATCCAGCGTGTCGAGCGCGGCGGAGGCGGCGGCCTTGGCGGCGTCGAGCAGCGTCTCGCCCGAGGCGGCGCGGCGCGACATGGAGGCGGAATTGTCCAGGACGATGACGGCGGCGGTGCGGCCGCCGCGGCCGCCGGAGGTCCAGAGGAGTCCGGCCAGCGCGAGGAGCAGCAGGGCGATGGCGAGAACGCGCAGGAGGAGGATCAGCCAGTCGCGCACCTTGCGCCGCTCGCTCAGCCGCGGGTGGATGCGCTGGAAGAACATGAAGGTGGAGAAGGCCACGGCCCGGCGGCGGATGCGGAAAAAGAGGTGGAACAGCACCGGGGCGAGCGCCAGGGGCAGCAGGGTGAAGAACACGGGATGGGTGGCCAGAAGACTCATGCCAGTTTCAGGATGTGCTCCTCTACGGGAAGGCGGGTGTCGACAAAATGATAGTCCGCCAGGCAGGCGGCGCAGCCGAGGCGCATCTCTTCCAGGTAGCGCTGCACCTCGCGGGCGTAGTCGGTTCGCAGGGAGTCGGTCTCCAGGCTCATGCGGGCGCCCGTCTCCAGCTCGCGCAGCTCGGCGGCGCCCTCGGCGCCCAGCGTCAGCTCGCCGCCGTCCAGCACGTGGAGGACCATGACGGCGTGGCGGTCGTGGTGCAGCCGCCAGAGGCCGCGGAGGATCTTGTCGGGCGGCTCGAGGAAATCGGAGATCACGATGACGAGGCTGCGCGACTCGAGCCGGTCGGCCAGCGAGTGGAGCGCGCGCTCGATGTCGCCCTGGCCCGCGGCCTTGACGGCGTCGAGCGCCTGCAGGTGGCGGGTCAGGCCGTCGTGGGTCGTGGTGCCGGGCAGGACGGTGCGCAGGTCGCGGTCAAAGGTGGCGAGGGCGGCGGAGTCGCCCTGGTTGACGAGCACCAGCAGGAGCCCGGCCGCGAGCGTGGCGGCGTAGTCCATTTTGCTGAGGCGGCCGGCCTGGCGGAAGGCGAGGCTTTCGGAGGTGTCGAGCATCACCCAGGCGCGCAGGTTCGTCTCCTCCTGGTAGCGCCGGATCATGTAGCGGTCGCTGCGGGCGTAGACGGCCCAGTCGATGAGGCCGGGCGGATCGCCGGGGGCGTATTCGCGGTACTCGGCGAACTCGACCGAGGCGCCGTAGGCGGGGGAGCGGTGGAGGCCCTGCCGGGGCCCCTGCACGGGGCGGCGCACGTTGAGGGTGAAGCTCTTGAGCCGCTCGGCCATCTCCGGCGACAGGCGCTGGGAGGAGGCGCTCACGGGTAGGCCGGTTCCGGGACGGACTCGACGAGGCGGCGGATGATGGTGTCGGGCCCCACGCCTTCGCTGGCCGCGGCGAAGTTGCAGAAGAGGCGGTGGCGCAGGACGGGGAGGGCGTAGAGGCTGATGTCCTTGCAGGAGACGCTGAACCGGCCGTCGAGCAGCACGTGGGCCTTGGCCGCGAGGAGCAGGAACTGGCCGGCGCGGGGGCCGGCGCCCCAGCGGATCCAGCGGGTGACGAAGTCGGGCGCCTCGGGCGTGCCGGGGCGGGTGGCGCGGACGAGCGAGGCGGCGTAGGCGGCCACGTGATCGCTGACCGGCACCTGGCGCACCAGGCGCTGGACTTCGAGGATGGCGGAGGCGTCGAGCACCCGCGAGACCTGGCGCACCAGGTCGCGCGTGGTGTCGAGCAGGATCCGCTTCTCCTCCTCGGCGCCGGGGTAATCGACATGAATGCTGAACATGAAGCGGTCGAGCTGGGCCTCGGGCAGGGGGTAGGTGCCCTCCTGCTCGATCGGGTTCTGCGTGGCGAGCACCATGAAGGGCTCGGGCAGGTCGTAGGTGGAGCCGGCGGCGGTCACGCGGCGCTCCTGCATGGCCTCGAGCAGGGCGGCCTGGGTCTTGGGCGGCGTGCGGTTGATCTCGTCCGCCAGGAGCAGGTTGGTGAACAGGGGCCCCTTGTGGAAGCGGAAGCGGCGCAGGCGCGTCTCGTGGTCCTCTTCAAGAATATCGGTGCCGGTGATATCGGCCGGCATCAGGTCGGGGGTGAACTGGATGCGCTTCATCTGGAGGTCGAGCGCGTCGGCGAGCGTGCGCACCATGAGCGTCTTGGCCAGGCCCGGCACGCCGACCAGGAGGCAGTGGCTGCGCGCGAAGAGCGAAACCAGCATCTGGTCCAGCACCTCCTTCTGCCCGACGATGATCTTCTCCATTTCATGGAGAAGCGTCTCGCGGGCCTCCTTGAGTTTGGCCACGGCGGCCTGGGCGGATGCGGTGGATTCGGCGTCGGTGGGGTGGGTCATGGCGGTTTTCCTAGTGGGTCATGGCGTAAAGGACCAGGTTGACGCCGAGCGGCATGGCCACGGCGGGTTCGATGGTTTTGGCGGCGGGGTACGGGCAGCCGAGCCAGCCGGCCTCGAGGTCGAAGGGGCTGTAGATGACCCGCAGGTCGCCGTTGAGGGTGATTCCCTCTAAAACAGGGACAGTGGACTTGCCCGCGACCCCGGGCGCGAGGCCGGGCGTGTCGACCGTGAAGGCGGCGCGGTAGAGGGGGTGGTCGGCCGCGAGCGTCTCGAAGCGGCTTTCGGGCAGGATGCGCTTGAGCTCGCGGCGGACGGCCATATCGAAGGTTTTGAGGCCCAGCCCGTTGTTGATGATCAGCGTGCCGGAGCCGGCCAGGAAGCCGCGCAGGGCGGCGGAGGCCTCGTCGCTGAACCGGAAGTCGTCGAGACCGGAGAGGAACAGGAAGGGGGTGCCGCTCAGGTCGTCCTTGCCCGGATCGACCGGCAGGCGCTTGAGGCTGGCGCGCACGGCGGTGCCGGAGCGGACGCGGCGGAGCAGGGCGGCGGCGGCGCCGGGGTGGGCGTTCCAGGCGCCGTCGTGGCGGATCTGGGCGAAGACGAACTCGTCGGTCGGGTCGCGCTGGTCGCGGGCGCCGAAGAGCTCGGGCTTGCCCTCCTCGCGGCCGGCCTCGGCGTAGCCGATGACGTAGGCGATGAGGTTGACGCCGATGCGGGCGGAGGACTTGGCGTCGTAGAAGACGGCCTGCTCGAGCAGGGGCACGTCGTGGTCGTCCCAGCCGGTGCCGAGGCCGAAGGGGGAGAGGATGACGGCGGCGCGGCTGCCGATGTAGATGGCCTCGAGGCGGGGCTGCTCGGAGGAGCGGTTGCGGGGGAAGCGGACGCGGTCGATGTCGGTGACGATGTGGTAGAGGGGGTGGTCGGCGGGGATGACGCGGAAGGGGGATTCGGGGAAGACCTTGGCCATGGCGGTGCGGATGGAGTCGGTGAAGTAGGGCGAGCCGGCCACGGAGTCGAAGAAGAGCGTGCCTCCGGCGAGCACGTAGTCGCGGAGCTTGGCGAGCTGGGCGTCGGGCACGCGCAGGGTGCGCGCGCCGCTGAAGAAGAGGAGCGGCATGGCGACGGGGTCGGGGTCGAAGGTGGCGAGGGAGACGGTGTCGAGGGAGTAGGGCTGGGCGAGCACGCCGCCGGCCTTGCGGAGGAGCTGCTGGAGGTCGGCGGGGCAGAGGTTCCAGTCGGCCACGGGGGCGGACATGCCGTTGGGGTAGGTGTAGGAGGCGCTTTCGCCCCAGACGACCTTGCCGGCGAGCTTGGGCGGGGCGGGCTCGCGCTTGCGCTCGGAGCGGCGCAGGGGGGTGGCGGGGAGGGGCAGGGGGGGCACGGCTTCGCCGGCGGCGATGCGCTTGGGCGAGGCGACGGGGGGGAGGCCGAGCGGGACGAACCAATCGTTTTCGCCGCCCAGGGCCGCGGCGGCCAGGAGCAGGCTGAGCATTGGAGTTAGTGGATTCACGACCGCCTCCTGTGGAACATGGGATATATAGCAGATAGAACGGGTGGGCGGCGATAAATCTTGTAAAGCGCTTAGCAGATGTTCGGATAGGCGATTGGATAAAAGAGGAAACTGCGAAACACGCGAAGTTCGCGAAAACAGGACGGACCTGATCCCGTTTTTGTTTGGCTTCAACCCGGAATGCCACGCGGAGGAGCGGAGATGCTGAGAAGACAAATCCGTTTTTCAGTTCTTTCATCTCAGCGTTCTCCGCGGCTCCGCGTGAGAACATCGCTTCTTTTATTCATTCCGAGCCTGGAGGGAGGATAGCGGATGGCGAATGGCGGATGTGAATAGGGAATAGACGGGAAAGGGAGGCGAGGTTCGGGTTGAAAAATGAACAGGCGAAACCCTCGGGATGGCGAGATAGGCGTATGGCGGCCAAGAGAAGCGAGTCTGACTAGCAGCCCATCCAATGAACAAGTCCCGCACAAACCCGAAACCCGGAATCGTCTCTATATAGGCTGGACGGGCCGGGTTCGTGATTGTATAGTGAGACGACGTTCTCCAAAAAAGAGTCCTCAAGCGATCCACACTTTGTGGGTCGCTTTTTTTACCTACCCCAAAGGTGGTTCATGAAACAGGAAGTGTCGAAGTCGATGGCGTTCGATCCGCGAACGGCGAGCGGTCTTTCGGAGGCCGAAGCGCAGGGGCGGCTCCAGGCCGAGGGATTCAACGAGATCCCCTCCGCCGCCAAACGCAGCGTGTTCCACATCGCGTGGGGCGTCGTGCGGGAGCCCATGTTCCTGATGCTGGTGGCGTGCGGCCTGCTTTATCTCCTGATGGGCGAGGCGGTGGACGCGCTGATGCTGATGGGCTTCGTGCTTGTCGTGATGGGCATCACCATTGTCCAGGAGCGGCGGACCGAGCGGGCGCTGGACGCGCTGCGCGATCTTTCAAGCCCGCGCGCCCTGGTCATCCGGGATGGCCGGCAGAGGCGGATCGCCGGGCGCGAGGTGGCCCGCGGCGACCTGGTGATCCTGGTCGAGGGCGACCGCGTGCCCGCGGACGCCATTTTGCGCTACTCGGTGAACCTGTGCGCCGACGAATCGCTGCTGACCGGCGAATCCGTGCCGGTGCGG
>CAIKKV010000008.1 GCA_903828035.1 uncultured bacterium | reverse complement strand
GCCACCGTATGCTCAAAGTGTACCGACGGCCTCCGATCCAGCGTCCGGACCGTCCAGCCATCCCCCATCACCTCCACCTCGTGCGTGCCCATGTTGACCATCGGCTCGATGGCCAGCGTCATGCCCGCCTTCAGCGCCACCCGCCGCCCCGGCGTCACGAAGTTCGGAACCTGCGGATCCTCATGCATCTTCCGCCCGATGCCGTGCCCCACGAACTGGCGCACCACCGAAAACCCGGCCGCTTCCACTACGGTCTGGACGGCCCGCGAAATGTCTCCGACCACGCCGCCGGCTTTCGCCGCCCGGATTCCCGCCTCCAGCGAGGCCTGTCCGACAGCCGCCAGCCGCCGGACCTCCGGATCCGTCACGCCCACCAGCACGGTGCGCGCGCAGTCCCCGATAAAGCCCTCGAAAAGAACGCCCACGTCCACGCTCACGACATCGCCAGGCCGGATCAGCCGCGGCCCCGGAATCCCGTGCACCACCTCGTCGTTGATCGAGAGGCAGATTCCGCCCGGATACCCGTGGTATCCCCGGAACGCGCTCACGGCGCCGGCTTCGGCCATCATCCGGTCCGCCAGCTCTTCGATCTCGCTGGTGGACAGACCGGGCGCGATCGCCGCCGCCACCCCATCCCTAACCCACGCGGCGATGCGGCCGCTGCGCCGCATTCCCTCCATCTCCCGCGCGTTCTTGATCGTAATCATCGGCCTTCCAGCGCCTGCAGCATTCCAACCGCCGTCTCTTCGGGGGTCCCCGAAGCCTCGACCACCGTCAGAATGCCCCGCTCTTCGTAATAAGGCCTCAACTCCGCCATCTCTTTCGCATACACTAACAACCGGCGCTTGATCGCCTCGTCCCCGTCGTCCAACCGCTGAACTAGCCGCGCTCCGCACCGGTCGCAAATATCCGGCGTCCTGGGCGGAATGAACAGCGAATGGTAGCCCGCCCCGCAGGAGGCGCAAATCCGCCGACCGCCCAACCGCCCCAGCACCACCTCCGCCGACGCCGCAAGCTCGATAACCGCCATCACCCTCGTCCCCCGCGCCGCCAGGCAGGCGTCCAGCAGGCGGGCCTGCGTCAGCGTCCTCGGAAAACCGTCGAGCAGGTAGCCGCAATCGCCCCGCCGATCGAACTGCTCCTCGACCAGCGCCGTGATCAGATCATCCGGAACCAGCTCTCCCCGCTTGATGCAGACCTCGGCCCGGACGCCCATTGGCGTCACCCGGGCGATCGCTTCGCGCAGAAGATCACCGGTCGAAATGTGCAGGCAACCCAGCCGGTCAGCCACACGGTTCGACACCGTCCCCTTGCCCGCACCAGGCGGCCCCATGAGCACGATGATTCTCATGAACGGCCCCCGCTACCGCCGCCCGTGAAGCTTGCCCTTGGTCAGGAAGCCGTCGTAGTGGCGCATCAACAGGTGAGACTCGACCTGTCTCATCGTGTCCAGCATCACGCCGACCACGATCAGCAGGCTCGTGCCGCCGAACAGGGACGCCATGATCATGGGCACGTCGTACAGGCGGTAAAGCAGGGTCGGGATCACCGCGATCACGGTCAGGAAAAGAGCGCCGGCCAAGGTGATGCGCGTCATCGTGAAGTCCAGGAACTCGGCCGTGGGGCGTCCGGGGCGGATCCCGGGGACATACCCGCCGTACTTCTTGAGGTCATCGGCGATGCGAACCGGGTTGAACTGCGTGGACACCCAGAAGTAGGAGAAGAAGAGGATCATGCCGCCGAACAGGAAGAGATACAAGTTCGACTCGCGGGATAACGACTCGCCGATCGAGCGGGTGAGGTCGAACTTGGTGAACAGCACCGCCGGGAACATCAGGATGGCCTGGGCGAAGATGATCGGCATCACGCCGGAGTAATTGACCCGCAGCGGCATATAGGTGTTCTGGCCGCCGTAAACCTTGCGGCCCACCACGCGCTTGGCGTACTGGACCGGGATCTTGCGCTGCCCCTGGGTCAGCAGAATGGTGCCCATGATGACCAGCGTCAGCATGATGACCAAGGTGGCCAGCATGAAGATGTTGAACTGGTTGTTGAACAGATGGATCGCCACCTGGATGGCGTTCGGGATGCGGCTCACGATGCCGATCGTGATGATCAGCGAGATGCCGTTCCCGATCCCGCGGGCCGTGATCTGCTCGCCCAGCCACATGATCAGCATGGTGCCGGTCGACATCGCGATCACGGTCATGAGCCGGAACGGCATGCCGGGGTTCATCACCAGGGTCTCGGGCGTGCCGAGCGCCTGGGGATTCTCCATGGCCGTGGCCATGAAATAAGCCTGCACGATACACAGCAGGAGCGTCAGGTAACGGGTGTACTGGGTGATCTTCTGCCGGCCCGTGTCGCCCTCGCGCACCAGCTTCTCGAGCGCGGGGATGACCGCCGTCATGAGCTGGATGATGATCGAGGCGCTGATGTAGGGCATGATGCCCAGCGCCCCGATGGCGCAGCGGCTCAGGGCGCCGCCGCTGAACATATCCACCAGGCCCATGAGGCCGCCGCCCACGCGGCCGGCCACATCCTGGACAAGCCGCTCCAGCGCGGCGGCATCGACGCCCGGCACGGGCACGATGGCCACCAGCCGGACGGCGAAGATCAGCCCAAGCGTGAACAGGATACGCTTGCGCAGCTCGGGAATTTTAAAGGTGTTTGAAAAAGCCGATAGCATGTTTCCGCACTTGTTGGATGCCCGTGACTACGCCCTCAACCCGTCTACCGCGGCGCCACCTGCTCGAAAGACCCGCCGGCCTTCTCGATCTTGGCCTTCGCCGAAGCGCTGATCCCCTGGACCTTGACGG
>CAIKKV010000007.1 GCA_903828035.1 uncultured bacterium | reverse complement strand
GATGCGGCGGCCAGCTCCGCCCGTTGCGCCGCCTGTTCAGCGGCCCTCGACTCGGCCTCCGCCAGTTTTTCGGAGGCGGTTTGCGCCGGAAGCCGGATTTGCTCCTGCTTCTCCTTCATCGTTTCACGAAGCGCCGCCAAAACCGCCGCCTGCTTCTGCAGGGCCGGCTCCAGTTCATCCCGCTTAAGCGCCGCGGACGCTTCCTGCATGGCCGCAGTAGCCGGGGCTGTTTCAGGTTTTGCCTGCGCGTCGCGGGCAAGCTGGTCCTGCGCCGCGATCAGCTTCTTCAACGACTCCTCTTCCGTATGTCCAGGCTGTAGCGCCTGACGCACGCTTTCGTTCACGTTCGACTGATCCTTCCGGATCGTCTCCGCGGCGATCACCGCCTCCTGAAGGCGCTCGCGCAACGCATTGGTGACCGCTTCGGCGGGAAGCGATTTCATCGCCTCGGCCAACCGTTCAAGCACCTGCTTACGCTCCTTTTCAACGGCCGCCGGATTGATTCCCGACTTCACGTCCTCGGCCCGTTCGCTCTCCCGCTCCGCCAGATTAGCCAGGGCCAGCGCCTGGCGGACGGCGGAGGCGGTCTGCGTGACGTTGCTGGACAGCGCCTTGACCTGCTCAATCGCAGCCTGAACCGACATGACCGCCTGCGTGGCCTCGGCGAGTCTCGCCACGGGATCCGTCTCCAACGGAATGCGGTCGAGGTTCTTCTTCCCCTCCGCCACCGGCTCGCGGACAATCGTCTCCGCCTGCGTCGCGACTGATTGGAGAAAGCCATCCTGCGCAACTTCCGCCACCTTCTCCAAACTCCGGGATGCCGCCGCCACATGTTGGCGAACCGCCTCAACCGCCTTCAAGGCGGCTTCGGTTGCCTCCGGCTTAGCGAGCTGGTCGGTTGCGGGTTTAAGCTGATCGCGCGCCTCGGTCAGCTCCTTCTTTGCCAATTCCAGTTGCGCGCGAACGAACGTCTCCTGGGCCGTCAAGGCCTGTTCCTCAATGGAAGCCGCCGCCTCGTCGAAAACAACCGTGACCGGAGAGCTCACCGACCATTGCGGCCCCCCGCAGGCGGCATCGCGGTTATCGCTTACGGCGAATGTCACAACGACCTGAACCGCGCCCGTCAGGGCGGGATCCGACAAGGCCAAGGACCGCGAATCCTGCACCCCGAGGGGCGGTCGGTTGCTGACCGGCTCGAGGGTCACCGGCCGGACGCTTGCCGGGCGCGGCTTGGGATCGAGCCGCCATTCGCCGCGCGTGAGCCCGAAGTCATCGGCGGCGGCGGCCAGCAGCGGCACCGAATCAAGCCGGGAGAGCCGAAGCAGGGGCTTGTCGGGAAAAAGCACCTTCAGCGCGGGTTTGGCATCCGGCACGGCCTGCACCGTTCGCTGCCAGGGCGGGTTGACGAAGCCGTATTCGTCGGTCAGCACCAGCGAGGCCAGCCCGTTCATGCCCGGCTTCATGGCCAGGGGAAACACGATCACCACCTCATCGGCTGCCGCATTTTCCGTCTGCCCGGTGATCACCATGGGCGCGGAGCCGGCCAGCACCAGCTCTGGCCGGGCAATCGTCTTGTTCACCCGGGCCACGAGTCGGACCCGGGTGTGTTCGAGCGCCTGGATGGCGCCGCCCCTGTCCAGGACCTGCCGGTCCGGCCGAGCTGTGTAGGAGGGGAATTGATACTCGATGGTCACCTCCCGGATGACCGGAGGCGGCACAGATTGAATCCGGTAATACCGGGTCACGGCGCGGTCGACCCGGATCCGGTATTTGAAATCGGACTGCACCGAATCCAGGGTGAACGACCAGGTCACACGCCCATCGGCGCCCGGATTGGACCGGTTAAGCGGATACTGGATTTGGCGGCGGGTCAAGGCGGAGGTCAGATAAAGAATCGCTTCCTGCCCCCGGCGAGCCGGCAGGCTAACGGAAAGCGTGAGCGGCCGCCCCTCTCCCACGCGGGCATCGCCCGGCTTGACGTCAAGATCGAGGGCCGACAGGTTGGACAGGTTGGCCATGGGCAG
>CAIKKV010000006.1 GCA_903828035.1 uncultured bacterium | reverse complement strand
GCTTTACGCGGCGCGGCTGGCGGTGATCGACGACCAGCTTCGGGAAGGCGACCTGCACCTGTTGCGGCTCATGCCGGCGGCCTGGCTCAAGCCGGGCAAGGCCTGCCGCTTTGATGCCATGCCTACGGAATATGGGCCGGTCACCTTACGAACGACTGTGTCCCGCGACGGAAAAACGCTGGCCGTGGAGTGGAAGCCGGCGTTCCGGGAGGCGCCGCCGCACGTGATTCTGCACCTGCCGCCTGTGGCCGGGTTGACGCGGATGACGGTGAATGGCAAGCCGGTCAAGCCGGTCCGCGGACGCGTGGTGTTGCCGTAGAGGCCGAACCAGGTGTTCTCATGACTCCCGGAGCGCGGCCGGGAGGGGGCAGGTCTGGCAGCGGGAGCGGTCGAGCAGACAGAAATCCTGGAAGAGCTGGATCAGCCCCTGCTGCCGCAAGGCGCCCCGGTAGAGGGCGGGATTATGATCCCGGCCCAGCAATAACCGGGCGGTGGTGCGGATCAGGGTGTTGTCGTGTTCCGGGGGCAGGGCCCGCAGCAGCGACTGGTGCGCGGGCCCCAGGTGCCCTTCGGCGGCCAGGAAGGGAATGGCTACATTCACCACGATGGCCGTGGCCCGTTCCTCGCCGATGAGGGCTACGGGCGTTTCCCGCCGCTGGGCCGTCAGGCCCAGCCGGTGGCTCCAGTACGCGTCCGCCGGTGTCTCGGCGAAGGCTTTTGTCAGGCGCTCCAGAAACCGGTCGTGTTCAGGGTCTACGAAGGAAATCAATTTCGCGGAAAGGCTGGTCCGGTCCGAGGCGAGCACCGCCGCCGCCATAAGCCGCCGCAGTGGATGATTCACCGGCCGCACGCCGGCAAGCCGCCATTCCTTGCGGCTGAGCGCGTGGTCGCCCCACTGCTCCTGCAGCTTCCACCAGGCATCCCACACCTTGCGGATGAAGCGCCGGGTCTCCTCATCCCAGGCCGCGTTCGGGTGATCCGGCAGGAGGCCGGATACGCCGGCCAGCAGGGCATACGCCCGCAGGGTGTCGCCTTTCCCATATTGCCGGAGGGTCTGCACGGGCACCCGCCGGGCGAGGAGGCGGAACGGCATGCGGTTGTGTTTGTAGCCCAGAGACGAAAGGACCTCCTCGTAGAGCATCTGCTCCCGGTCCCGTTCCTCCGCGGTGGCCAGCATGCGCGCGGCCTTGAGCTGCATACGCCGCTCGCCCGCGGAGTCCAGGAAGCCGGCCAGCTCCTCCGGTGTCATGCCGCGGAAAAGGGCCGCGCAGAGGGGGGTGACGGCCCGGACCGGCCAGGGGGAAGGACGCCACGTCGATGAGGTCGAACGCGAAGCCCCGGTTCCGGGCCAGGCCTTCGCGGAGGGCCAGGGCCACGGCCCCCGGCGGCAGGAATCCGTCCGGCAGGGCGCCGGGGAAATAGGTGACGTGCGCCACCACGTTCCGGTAGCGCGGATCGGTTTCGTGCCCGTGCCGGCGCCAGTCCGCCGGCCGCACGTGCACCTCGACGTCGCCCTTGAGCACGCGGCCGGCCGGGCCGCCGATCCGGAGCGGTTCAGGTTGAGCCCGACGTTTACCTCGGGCAGAGCTGCACGGTGCGGCAATATCTCAAAGTGGGAACCCGAAGCCTCATCGGCATGGGGGCGGTGGTCGTCAAGGACGTCCCCCCCCATGTGGTCATGGCGGGGAATCCGGCGCGAAAGCTGCGCGACAAGCCTTGAGTATTTTTCGCGTGTATTAGCTGATTATTTTTTTTAGATTGATGCGTGAGGAGTTCTCGATTATTATTATTATTATTCCAGTATAGACAGATGGCAATTGTCTCGATTTTGGGTATTTATGCAAGTTAAGGAGTTCGTCATGCGGAGATTAAGCTTTATCCTGGTTCTTATGTTTGTCGTGACCGGCGTTCACGCCGCGACGAATTTCTGGGATACCGATTCCGCCGGGACCGGGCTTCAAGGGGGGGATGGAACGTGGAGCACCTCGGACGCCAAGTGGTCCGGCTCACGCGCCGGCACGGCGCTTTCGGTGTGGACGGCCGGCAACGATGCCATATTTGCACCGCCGTCGAACGGCGCGTCATCGAAGGTGACGGTTTCAAGCGCCTTCGATGTCCGCAGCGTCCTGGTGACCGGCAGCGTCTACAACATCATCGTCACCAATGGTGGCTCTCTTTTGCAGGGCGGCGCGTCTTCCTTTATTGGCGCGAAGGCGTCGAACAACACGATGATCGTTGTGGGCGGTCCGGGCGGGACATCGGTTTGGGAGGTGGGAACGAGTTCAACGACCCAGAACCTTTTCGTCGGAAGCGTGACGGCCAGCGCCACCAACAACGTGCTGTGGATTGACGGGGCGGGGGTTACGGGCGGCGCGGTGGTGACCAATGTGGCACAGCTATCTGTCGGCAATGGCGCGAATGGCAACCAGGTGATCATCACCAATGGTGGCAAACTGGCCACCACCACGGCGCTGATCGGGAATGTGGGTAAAAGCAATTCGGTCCTGGTTCTGGGCGGTTCCGCCCGCTCGGTGTGGAACAACAAATCCACCGTGATCATTGCCAATGGCGCCGGCTCGGATTCCTCGTCGTTGCTCATTGATGGTAAAGGAGTGGCCGATAGCGCCGTGGTGAATGCGGTGGGCGGCTTGACGGTTTATTCATTTGGGTCTTTCACTATCACGAACAGCGGCAAGTTTGTCGGGCCGGTCACGGTGGGCGGAGGCTCCAACTCCACGGCGTCCGTCATGGGCGGTTCGGGAGTCAGCTCCGTGCTGGATGCCGGCGGGTTGACGGTCAACGTAGGAGCAACGGCCGCCACCGCGACGAATAATGTCATCCTCCTTGACGGCAAGGGTGTGGACGGCAGTGCGATCATGACGAATGTGTCTACCGTGGATGTGGGAGCTGTTGGTGGCGGGAATATGTTGATCGTGTCCAACAAGGCAAGTGTGTCGTGCCAATTGCTGCTCGTGGGGAGTTCATCATCGGCCGATGGGAACACGGTGCTCCTCTCCAAAGGGGGGAAAATGCGTGTGCTGGGCGCGGTCACGCGGAGGATTGGCGATTCGGCTGGCGCAAACGACAACCAGCTTGTGGTGACGGACGACGGATCCGTGTGCGATATTGGTGGGACCCTTGTCATTGGGTATTTTACGGCTGTTGGCAACAAGATTATCATCAAAGATGGCGGCACGCTGACGAACGGCCTTGTCCGGTTTGGCTATACGTCCTCCGGGGATAGCGGCGGTTTATTTTTGATATCCAACGGCTTGTATTTCGCCAATGGTGCAACCGACATTGGGTCCGCGACGAGCTCTGGTTCCCATGACAATACGATCCGGGTTTCCGGCGCCAGTGCGGTGTGGGACAACGGCGGCAACAACTCCACCATTGGCAAAGTCTCCGGCTGTTACGGCAACACCCTGATGGTCGAGAATGGCGCGCTGGCGACCAACCTTGCCTCGGTTGTTGTTGGCGAGGGTGCGTTCAGTAATTCGGTTTTGGTTACAACGGGCGGAAAGGTATATTCGAGAGGAGCCATTAACGTTGGCAGCGGGGTCGGGTCGACAGGCAACTATGTCGT
>CAIKKV010000005.1 GCA_903828035.1 uncultured bacterium | reverse complement strand
GGATAAGCGCTGAAAGCATCTAAGCGCCAAGCCTCCTCCAAGATCAGATCTCCCCCTCCGTAAGGAGCTAAAGGCTGGTCGTAGACTACGACCTTGATAGGCTGGAAGTGTAAGCAACGCGAGAAGTTTAGCCTACCAGTACTAATCTGCCGTGAGTCTTGATCTTTTTTAATCCACTCTCCGCCTCAGCGCGAATATTTTCGACTCTTACCATGCAGTTTCATTTTTTCCCCGGTGCCCATAGCGAGGAGGAAACACCCGTTCCCATCTCGAACACGGAAGTGAAGGGCCTCTGCGGCGATGGTACTGTAGGAGCGAGCCTATGGGAGAGTAGCACGGCGCCGGGTCTTATTTGCCAAAAAGCCTGCAACGGAAGTTGCAGGCATTTTCTTTTCCCAGGGATACCCCGGAGCGGGGCAAAAAAAGAGGTCCTATATGGTTTATAGGACCTATCGCGAAGACGCGTGATTTCAAACAGGCGCTACAGCAACTCGGACACGTTCTGCGTGGCCGTAATCACACGGTTTGACTGGAGCACCGGTTCCAGCGTCCGCCCATTCCATCCCATGATCCTATATAAGGTGGCAAACGGGAAGTCCGGCGCCGCTCCGCCCTGGCCGCCAACCACTTCGCCGCCCCGCCGCACATTGTCGATCATCCAGGCCGGCAGGCTCAGGTGATAGGGGTTCCGGCTCACTTCGCCCACATGATAGCCCAGGCCCGTCAGCAGGTCGGCCAATTCCCGGGCCGGCACTTCGATCATCAGGTTCGGCTTTTCCATCGGCGCCCAGAATTCCGTTTCAATCACCCGGCACTCGGATCCCGGCCCGATTTGACGCAAGGCGTCCATCACCAGCAGGTGTGTGCCCTCATGCGTGCTGTTCGCGTCTTTTTCATGCGGAATGAACACCAGGGCCGGCTTCAGGCGGCGCAAGAGCGCCTCGATCACGCCCACCATCTCCGACCAGGCGGCCGGATTTCCGGCGCGGGTCTTCCGGCTGACCCCGTCCAGCCCGTTCTCGCGGGTCGTCGCCAGGTCGAAGCCCAGGTAACGGCAGGCGTTTGTCAACTCCGCCAACCGCGCCGCTTGCCGGTCTTTCTTGCTGCCCTGCGTGACGGCGACGTTGATGATTCGGCAGTGGGCTTCCCTCGCCAGTCGCAGCGGAAGCCCTCCGAAAATGCATTCATCATCGGGGTGGGGCGAAAACAAGGCCACCACGGGCCCGCTCTTCCGCGCCGGTTCCGGAAAGGCCGCCTGGCCCAGCGGACAGCCGCGCGCCGCCTCTCGAAGGGCGATGAACCCATCTACGTACTCACGAAAATCGCGCATCGCGAATCCCCCTTATGTTCGTTTCAAGCGACAGGCAGGCTTGCGGCCGCCACGGCCTGGCCGTGCCGTTTCATCTTCTCATCGGGAATGTGAATGGTGATCTGCTCCGCCCGCTCCGCGAACTCCTGCTGCAGGACCCGCTTGGCCGTGTCCAGGATCAGCGTGCCGCCGTCGCCCGTGGTGACGCGGCCCAGGATGAGCAGGTTCCGCAGCGGATAGTAATCGGCATAGTGCGCGATCGCGTACCCCAGGTAGATGCCGATCGTCTGGTAGATTTTCGCCGCCCGCGCATCGCCCGCTTTCATCAGCGCCTGCACGTGTTCGAACCGGAGGGGAAGGGACATCTCGCCGCACCCCGTGATCCCGGCCGG
>CAIKKV010000004.1 GCA_903828035.1 uncultured bacterium | reverse complement strand
GCGGCAACGGGCCGAGGCGCGCCTGGGGAAAGAAAAACCAAAGGGAGAGGGACCGCGCGAGGAGAAGGATTACGCGCGGCTGGTCCATGAGCTGCAGGTGCACAAGGTCGAGCTTGAGCTTCAGAACGAGGAGCTCAAGCGGTCCCAGGAAGAGGTGGAGGCGGGCCTCGAGCGGTTCACGGACCTCTACGATTTCGCGCCCGTCGGGTATTTCACCCTGGCCCGCGATGGAACCATCCGCCAGACGAACATCACCGGAGCGCGCATCCTGGGGGACGAGCGGTCGCGGGTCATCGGCCGCCTGTTCGAGAAGTTTGTTTCCCTGGAGGATCGATCCGTCTACCGCCTGTTCCTGCAGAAGGCCTTCGGAGAGCGCCGGGAAAACTGCGAGATCACGCTGATCAAGGAAGGGGGCGAGTTGTTCGAGACGCGGATCGAGGCCATGGGCTCCCGGGATGGGCAGGAGTGCCGCGCCGTGGTGATGGATATCGGCGAACGCCGCGCGGCGGAGGCGCGGCTGCGGGAGGCGCACAACCGGCTGCAGGCGACGATAGACGCGCTTCCCGATCTGCTCTTTATCGTCGATCGGGAAGGGTGCATCTACGACTATCATGCGCCGCATTCCGAGCTTCTTTACGTGCCCCCGGAGCGGTTCATCGGCCGGAAGATGGGCGACGTCCTTCCCGAGCCCGCCGCGGGAATCGTGGTCAAGGCCATTGCGGAGGCCGCGGAGAAGGGCCGCCATATCGGCGGCATCTACGCGCTTCCCACCCTGGCCGGGAAGCGGTGGTTTGAGCTTTCCATCGCCACCCAGGGCGACCTGCGATCGGAGAACGGCCGGCTGGTTCTCCTGGCGCATGACATCACCGACCTCAAGAGGGGGGAGGACGAGAGCAAGCGGACGGCCGAGGATCTGCGGCGTTCCAACCGGGACCTGGAGCAGTTCGCTTTTGTGGCTTCGCATGATCTGAAGGAGCCGCTGCGGATGGTCACGGGATTCATGGACCTCCTCCAGCATAGTTGCGGCGAGACCCTCGACGCCCAAAGCCTGGAATATATCGCCTATGCCATGGAGGGCGGAAAGCGCATGCAAACGCTGATCGACGCCCTGCTTCAGTATTCGCGCGTCGGGCGGCAGAAAATAGTCCAGCCCACGGACCTGGAGGCGGTCCTGGAAAGCGTTTGCGAGAGCCTGCGGCTGTGCATCGACGAAGCGGGCGCGACGATCACCCATGATCCGCTGCCGACCATTCCGGGCAACCCGGAGGAGATGGCCCAGCTGTTTCAGAATCTCATCGGCAATGCGCTTAAGTTCAAGGGGGACAAGAAGCCCGAGATCCATATTGGCGCCCGGCTTGAGGGCGATCACTGGCTGATGAGCGTCCGGGACAACGGCATCGGGATCGATCCTAAATACGCGGATCGGATCTTTGTGATTTTCCAGCGGCTGCACACGCGGGAAAAATATTCGGGAACGGGGATCGGCCTGGCGATTTGCAAGAAAATCGTGGAGCGGCACGGGGGGCGCATCTGGTTTGAATCCGCGGTCGGGGAAGGCGTAACCTTCTATTTCACTCTTCCGGAAGTAGCGAGAGGCTGATATGACGATGAATACGACAGGCGTTTTATTGGTTGAAGACAATGCCGGGGACGTGGTCCTGTTCAAGCAGGCCGTGCAAAGGGCAGGGGCGGACTGCCGTCTTCACGTCGAGCAGGACGGGGTGTCGGCCATGGAGCATCTTGATGCCTGCCGGTCGGGCGGCCAGGAGCCGCGGCCCGACCTGATTGTCCTGGATTTGAACCTGCCCCGGAAGAGCGGCGCGGAGGTGATCCGGCAGATCCAGGACGATCCGGATTTGCGGTTTGTTCCGCTGGTGGTGCTGACCAGCTCCCAGCATGAGCAGGAGGTGCTGGCCGGCTGGGATCCCAAGCGATGCCTCTATCTCGTCAAACCGGCGACCTTCCTCGCCCTGGTCGATCTTGTCAGGCAGATCATGGATTTTGTTGAAGGGCTCGCTCGCCCACCCGCCGCTGGGCGGCAATGAGTGTGTCCTCCCAGGTTTCCTTGTCGGAATCGGGGATCCGGTTCTCGCGCTCCATGGCTTCCAGCACGCGCCCGATGCCTTCCTTGAGCGAGATCCGGGGGCGGAACTCCGGCACGTCGCGCATGAGCTTGTCCGGGCTGTAGACCGTGTTGTGCGAAAAGATCGTCTCGCAGATGCCCACGTTGGGCGTTTTGGCGGCGATCAGGGAGTCCAGCGGCACGCCCACCAGCTCCACCTCGCGGCCGATCACCTGCATGGCGGTTTTGTGGTAGTCGGCCCAGGAGCCGAACTCGTTTTTCATCATGTTGTAGATCTGGCCGATGCAGCGGTCGCGCCCCAGGGCGAAGGCGAAGGCGGGCGCGGCGTCGTCGACATACAGCCACTGGTGAAGCGCGCGGCCGTCGCCGCACACGACGATCGGCTTGCCCTTCTTCACGCGGTCCACCCAGGCCGCCTCCCAGGCGATCTGGCGGAGCAGGTTCCATTTCGGGCCGAAGGTGGTGGAGGGCTTGATGATGGTGACGGGAAAGTTCTCGTGGTAGTAGGCCTCCATGAAGACCCGGCCCGCCTCCACCTTGTTGCGGCCGTAGTCGGTGATGGGGCGCACGGGATGGTCCTCGGTGACGGGCAGCCAGTCGGACTGCACGCCGTAGGTGCAGACCGTGGAGGTGAAGATCAGGTGCTTGACGCCGCGGAAGGCGCGCACCGCGCTGGCCGCATCCTCGGCCGTGAAGCAGATCATGTCGATCGCGGCGTCGAAGCGGGCCGCCTGCATGGCCGCCTCAAAGGCCGGCCGGTCCTGGCGGTCGCCCGTCAGGACGGAGACGCCTTTGGGCGGCTCCGCGCCCTTGCCGCGGTTGAAGAGCGTCACCTGGTGCCCGGACTCCACAAGCAGGCGGGTGATGGGGGTGCTGATGTTGCCGGTGCCGCCGACGATGCAAACCTTCATGTTCGTCTTTCTCCAGGATGACCGGACCTGACAGTACGGATTTTTCCTATCATAGACGTTTTTTCAGGTGATGCAACGGCGGATCTTCCGTATAGTGGGTGAAGTTGGGAGAAATCAGGGCGAATGCCTGGGACCCATTGATTCCGCCGCCCCGCCGGATTGAAGCCGCTTCCGGGGAGCGCCCGGTTGCACGGAGTGAAAAGCCATGAAAGCGATTGCGATCTGCGGAAGCCCGCGGCAGGGCGGGAACACGGAGCGGCTGCTCAAGTGCTGCCTGGACCGGCTTGCGAAGAAGGGGGTCAAGGGGGAGCTGATGCTGCTCAAGTGGAAGCGCATCGAGCCCTGCCGCAAATGCGGGGACTGCGGCGTCACGCGGGACGGCTCGTGCACGATCGAGGACGATTTCGCCATTGCGTTCAAAGCCATGCGCGCGGCGGACATCCTGGTGATCGGCATTCCGGGGGACCGGGGCGCCACGTCGGAGCAGCTCAAGAACCTGCTTCAGCGGGCGGGGCAGGTGTCGGCGGCGAACGAGCACGTCTTTTCCCGCAAGACGGGGGGCCCCATCATCGTCCTGCGCAAGGAGGCGGCGAGCCGGTCGGTCGCGCGGCTGCTGACCTGGTTCCTGGCCCAGGAGTTCGTGATGGCGGGCATGCCGTGCGGCCGCAAGGGCGCGGGCCTCGATGCGATGGCCGTCACCGACGACGAGGCCGGCGAGGCGGCGGTGGAGCGCTTCGCGGACAATCTCGCCTGGCTGGCGAGCCTCGTGGCCGCCGGCAAGGAGAGCCGTCCGACGGCGTAGGGGAAGGGCTCAGGGCCGGGTGACGGTCGCGGGACGCCGGGCTTTCTGGACCGCCTCCATCTGCTTCACGAAGGCGTCGGCGTCCTCTTTGGAGTCCGCCCAGACGATGTGCATGCAGCCTTCGGGCTTGAGGAACTCCATCATCTCGAGGTGCTCCCGGGGCGTGCCGAAGAGCCAGAGGCCCTTGCCCAGCTCTTGTACCTTTTTCAGCAAATCGGGCCAGTGCCGCACCGTCTTGTTCCCGTCGCCCGGAACCCACTGGATCAGGTCCAGCTTCGGGGCCTCGCAGATCGACTCCAGGTGCTGGACGGCGCCCGGTCCGTCCAGGTGGTAGATGCAGCAGTCGAGGACGTCCGACTCCTTCTTGATGTAGTCCTTGAAAAACTCGTCGAACTGGGGCTTGCCCACCATGCAGCAGAAATCGTTCTGAATCGTGGCGAAGCGCCCCTTGACCGCGGCGCAGCACCAGCTGCTGTTGTAGCCGCCCGAGAGGGGGTGGAGGATGTCGAAGTGCGCCTGCAGCATGGCCTCGTAAACGGTGTGGCATTCGGCCAGGCGCTTGTGGATCTCCTCGGGGCAGTCGTACAGGTCCAGCAGCAGGTCCTGCGGGCCGCGCAGCGCGGCTAGCCCGTCGCCGTTGGAGTGCAGGTCGCCGGACTCCGTCAGCCAGCGGCCCCTGCCCTGCGTGGCGCTCATCTTCAGGAATCGCTCCATCTGTGTCCAGTAGTAGCAGTCGGGCAGGAAGCGGATCGGGGGCTCGTCCGCCCAGTCCTTGACCCGGTACTTGGCCCAGCTGGTGCCGGGCGCGAACTCCAGCTCGCTGCCCGTGCAGGCGGCCAGGATATCGGGGCCCAGGTTGCAGTTGAACTGGGGGAAGCCTTCCAGCATGAAGCCCGTGACCGCCATGCGGCGCGCGTGGCACTCGAGGCGCCAGTCAAAGTCGAGCCACTGCTCGCGGACCGACGCCGGCGCGGGCGGCAGGGCCAGCTTCTTTCCGGGCTCGAGCGCGTAGGTCAGGTGAACCAGGGGGCGGTCGTGGTTCTCGCGTTTGAAGGTCCGGTAGCAGCGGTCGGAAATGGCCGGAAGATCGAGCTGGGTGAGGTCCATGGTGTCCGTGCTCCTGTGAATGCGAGGGTTATAATCCATTCTTCCGGAAAAGGAAACATTCATCCGAGCCGGCGTGCGAAAACTTTTTTGAGGTTTACAAATCGTTTTTCAAAGGAGTCGCTCCGGGTCGGGTTTATTCTAATGGCCGCAGGGGGGTAAATGCGGTACAGTTTCCTTGTCAAACATGTCCTATTCAACAGCAGGAGCGAACATGAGCAAGGTCACCTTCAAAGGCAGTCCCGTTGAAACCGCCGGCGCGCTTCCGGCCATTGGAGCCAAGGCCCCGGACTTTTCGCTGGCGAACGGCGAGCTTCAGGATGTCGGCCTGAAGGCCTTCGCCGGCAAGCGCAAGATCCTCAACATCGTGCCGAGCCTCGACACGGGCGTCTGCGCGAAGTCGGCCCGCATCTTCAACGCCGAGGTGGCGGCCCTGGCGGACGTGGTGCTGCTGAACATTTCGGCCGACCTGCCGTTCGCCGCCAAGCGCTTTTGCGACGCCGAGGGGCTGGCCCGCGTGGTGACGCTGTCGACCTTCCGCTCGCCCGCCTTCGGCAAGGCGTACGGGGCGCAGATCGTCGCGGGGCCGCTGGCCGGGCTGATGAGCCGCGCCGTGGTGGTCCTGGATGCGCAGGACACGGTGATTCATGCGCAGCTGGTGCCGGAAATCACCACCGAGCCCGATTATGCGGCGGTTGTGAAAGCGCTGAAATGAGCGGGCCGCGCGCGGGGCGGGCCTGATGGAGGCGCCGCCGAAGAGCGTGGAAAAGATCAAGGTCGGGATCAGCGCCTGCCTGGCGGGCGAGGGCGTCCGCTACGACGGCAGCCACAAGCTCGACCGGTACCTGACCGGCACCCTGGGCCGCTATTTCTCCTACGTTCCGGTTTGCCCGGAGGTGGAATGCGGCCTTTCCGTTCCCCGGGAATCCATCCACCTGGTTGGCGAGTCGGCGACTCCGCGGCTCAGCGCCGTCCTCAGCAAGGTGGATCACACGGACCGCATGCTGGAATGGGCGGGCCGGCGGGTGGCGGCTTTGCGCGCGGAAGGGCTGTGCGCCTACATCTTCAAGTCGGACTCCCCGAGCTGCGGCCTTTTCCGCGTGAAGCTGTACACGGACAGGGGCATGCCGTCGAACCTGACCTCGGGGCTGTGGGCCCGGACGTTTTCGGCGGCCTTTCCGGATCTGCCGGTGGAGGAGGAGGGGCGGCTGCACGATCCCGATATCCGGGAGAACTTCATCGAGCGGGTCTTCGCGCTCAAGCGCTTCCGCGATGAAGCGGGGGCCGCCCCGTCGGCGGCCAGCCTGATGCGGTTCCAGACGCGCAACAAGCTGCTGATCATGGCGC
>CAIKKV010000003.1 GCA_903828035.1 uncultured bacterium | reverse complement strand
TACGACCTTTCCCTCGACGGCTTAGGAACCATCGTCCTTTCAGGCACCAGCACCTACGGGGGAAAGACAAGGGTCATCGCAAGCTACGTTCGCATTTCAAATCCGTATGCTTTCGGACTAGACGCGCTGAGTGGCGGAGACCGGGTTGAAGTCAATGCCCTTTCGACCCTTCAATTGACCGGGGGAATTACCGTGGGAAAAGCGTTGATCCTCGACTACTCCACATTGGAGAACTATAGCGGGAACAACAACTGGGCGGGAGCCCTTCAAATCGGCAAGAACACCAGCGGCAAGTCGGTCATCCGGTCCAGCGCCCAAGGCTCCACGCTGACGTTGGGCAGGGTCAGCATTGACACCGATTACGTAACAGATCCGGTCAATACGTACCAGAACCTCTACCTGGAAGGCGCTGGCGACATCACCATCGGCGGAATCGTCTCGGGCGATGGCACGGATGACAACGGCGGGTACCTGCTCGGCCACGGGGACGTGGTCATGGACGGCACGGGCCTCCTGACCCTGTCGGGAGTCAACACCTATTCCGGCCGGACCATCGTGAACAGCGGAACCGTGGCCGTGGGCACCGATGAAAGCCTGGGCACGGCGCCGGGCGCCGCCACCGCCGACCGCGTGATCATCAACAGCGGAACGCTCCGCGCCACCGCCTCCTTTGCGCTCACCGCCACCCGCGGCATTGCGCTGGGAACCGCCCTGGGCGCCGGAAGCGGCGCCATCCAGGTCGACGCCGAGTCCGTCTTGGACTACGCGGGCATCATCACCGACAACGGCTCCGGATCCGACTCGCTGATCAAGTCCGGCGACGGCACGCTGAGCCTGACCGGCGCGAACACGTATTTCGGCAAGACCACCATCAACAGCGGAACGCTCACGGTCAACGGCGACGTTTGCCTGGGAACCGCGCCGGAGATCACCACCCCCGGCCACCTGACCATCACCAACGGCACGCTCCACGCCACGGCAAGCTTCACCCTCGACGCCAAGCGCGGCATCGCGCTCGGCCCGACCACCGAGTCCGGAAAAGGAACCATCGACGTTGACACCGACGCCGTCGTTCTTTACGGCGGCATCCTCGCCAACAACGGCGGCACCGGCGACCTGACCAAATCCGGCGCCGGCAAGCTGTGGCTGTCGGGCGCAAGCACCTACACCGGCGCAACGGCGGTGGAGGCCGGGACGCTGTCCGTCAACGGCTCGCTGGCCTCGGCCAGCGCGGTCACCGTCGCCTTCGGGGCCACCCTGGCGGGCATCGGGACGGCGGCGGGCACCGTGGCCGAAAGCGGCACGATCTCCGCGGGAAACAGCATCGGAACCTTGAGCACGGGCTCCGAAACCTGGTACGGCGGCGGCGATATCGTAGTCGAAATCAATGACGCCGAAGGCACGATGGGAGCGGATCCGGGCTGGGATTGGCTGAACGTCAGCGGCCTCATCGACGTCCAGTCCACCCCCGAGAGCCCCTTCACGATCCGGTTCGGGAGCCCTTCCGAAGGGATCGTCGCAAACTTCGACTGCAAGCAAAGCTACCGCTGGACCATCGCCTCGGGCACCAGCGCCGTGCTGAACTTCTCGGCCGACAAGTTCCTCCTGGATGCGAGCGCGTTCCGGAACTTCCTCGGCGGCGGCACGCTGGGCGTGGATCTTTCCCTGGATGGAAACGGCGTGGATGTCGTCTTCACCCCTTACGCCTGCCAGACCTGGGACACCAAGCTCGCCTCCGCGGTGGTGGATGGAAAGATGACCTTGCACTACGGCAACATCTACGGCCTGGCGAGCGTTCAGGCCATCGTCTTGAGCAACTGCACCCTTGAGGGAACCGCGTATGGCCCCGGCTTTGAAGGCGGCGTTTCACTCGGGGACGTGCCCCTGTCGCCCCGCATCGACCTGCCCGAAGGCACCACCAACGTGCTGATGATCGCCACCAAGATCAACGGCGGCCTGTCCGCGACCGTGAACGCCCTGTCCAAGGACCTCTGCGGAAACGCCAAGTCATTCGACCCCATCCTCCTGACCCTGACCGTGACGGACGGAGAGGTCCCCGCGATGCAGGACCTGGGCAACCTGACGGCCGCGGAACGCTATGTGTTCATCCGCAACAACGACAGCCCCGGCATGCGGTGGATCAGCCTGATCGTCAACGGGCAGCGCTTCGAGTTCGACAATGTGGCGGACGGGGAGATCATCCGCCTCGACATCGGCGAGGCGCTTTACGGAGACAACAACACGGCCGTTCTGGCCGGAAGCGGGGAAACGGGAGCCGGCGCCGAGCTGATCATTTATGATTCGCCGGACGGCAGCATGACCCTGAGCGCAACGGTCAAGGAGCCGGTGGCGCTCGGCCTGCAGGTCAACGGCCCGGAAGTGGTCCTCCGCTGGCCTTCGACGGGCTCCGGATTCGTCTTTGTGCAGGAGCGGGAGAGCCTCACCTCCGGCGAGTGGAAGACCCTGCCGAATGCGACCCGCGAGCTCAACGGGGAAGTTTCCGCCCGCGTCACGAAAGAAGGCAGTTGCAAACTCTACCGGCTCTTCAAGCCGTAATTCTTGTTTGAAAGGGAGATCCATGAAACAGGCCAAAACCAGAAACCCGGACGAGCGGATCGCCCCGCTTCCCCCGGCGGCCACGGCTGAGCCGCCCCGGCGCGTCTACAGCAAGCCGACGCTCAAGACTCTTGGCGCGCTCCAATCGGTGGCCGGCAGCGCCGCTGACGTGACCGATGGCAATGTGGACCCTTCCGGCCAGCCCACGTGGTAGTTCGTCCGTGACCGCCCCCCGGTTGCTTGACTGCCTTTGCGGCGTGATCGGGAGCCGGCGCTCCGAGGAGTTCCTTCGCGGGCTCTCGGACGCCGAGTGGCGCGAAATCGCTCAACGGGCCGCCCGCCACGGCCTTCAGCCCCTCCTCTACAGCGGCCTTGCCGCTTTCCCCCCGGGCGCCATCCAGGTCCCGGCCGAACTCCTGCAGTCCTTGCGCGAGGCGTTCCTGATGAGCGGAACGAAAAACCAGCTCCTCTATCTGGATCTGGCCCGGGTTCTCTCCGCCTTGCAGCAGGACGGCGTGGGCGTCATCGTGCTGAAAGGCGCCCATCTCGCCGAGCTCGTCTACGGAAACATCGCGCTCCGCCCGATGGGCGATATCGACCTGCTGGTGGGGCGGAGCGATCTGGCCAAAACGGCGGCCCGCCTGCGGGATCTGGGCTATGCGGCGGACATGAGCGGCCTTGAAATCGAGGACCTCGTCCGCGGAGTGTCCGGGAAGCATCTTCCCTCGTTTTTCCAGCCGCCCCATCCCCGGATCGAAGCGCACTGGAGCCTCTCCCCCGGCGCGGGGGCGGAGAACATCGGCCAGCTGTGGAAAACGGCAAGGCCGGCAACCCTCGCGGGCGTGCCCGCCCGGGTGCTCTCTCCCGAATGCCTGGTGCTTCACCTCTGCCTGCACATGCGGCTCCACTGCCTGGAAATGGGGCTGAAGCCGCTTTGCGACCTCGCGGCCACGCTCCGGCGATATCGTGATGAGCTTGACTGGAAAGAAGTCCTGTCCCTGGCCGGGGCGTGGCACGAGGAAAAGAGCGTCTACGTGGCCCTGGCGCTGACCGCCGACCTTCTCGGGGAAGCCGCGCCCCGGGAGGTCCTCCAGTCCCTGCGCCCCCCTGATTTCGATCAGCGCTGGCTCGACCAGGCAAGGGCGCTCGCCCTGGAGCCCGAGCCCGATGCGGCGCCGCGGCTCTACACGCTGCTGGAGGACTGGGGCTCAGCCCCGCTTTCCGGAAAAGCCCGCTACTTGATGAGGACCGCGTTCCCCACCCGCGAGCACATGGCCTGCTATATGTTGCAGCACCATTCGCTCCCGCTCACGCCCTGCCGGAAATACACCTGCTACCTGACGCGCGCGCTGGACGTGGGCGGCAACGCGCTTCGCATGGCCGGGCGGCTGGCGGCGCGCGGCTTGTTCCATCGCGCCGAAACCGCGGCGCACCTGGCGCGCATGCGCGAGCGGGCGCTCTTCGGCAAGTGGCTGAACGAGCATGCGGCCTACAACACCGAAAAGCCCTAGCCGCCTCCTTATCCTTGCGCGAAGCGCGCAGGACGGACCTCCGTGTCCGCCGCCATGAGTCTGTTGCAGCCCGATTACCCGCTTGAAGCCCGATGACAATAGTCACAGGGAGGATTCGTGGCATTTGCGCATGCATCAGAGCCGGGCTTAGGCGGAAGCCATCTCGCGCGCCGCCCGACGTGAGCGAGAGCGAACAGGGCGCGCGATGGCTACGGGGTTGTTCCATTTCGATCAGGCGAAAATGGGCGAGCCCCCACGGAAAACGAAAACCAATATTGGTTTTCTAGTTTTCCGTGGATTTCGAGGCTCAGCCGGCTTCCGGCGAGGTGAGCTGGCCTCGTGGCCGCGAACCTCAAGGTGCAACAGAACTTGAGGAACCGATATCGTTTCCCAAGTTCTGTTGGGGAAGCTGGATCAGCCCGAAAGCGACCGCCCCATTGTCGCCCGAAATGGAACAACCCTCATAACGCAACCGCCACGCCTTCCCCACCTACTCACCCGAAGGAACGCGTGGCGCAAAAGGCACGGCGCCGATATCCGTGCCGTCGTGGGCCGCGCCCTTGAGCGCGGGGTTGGTGGGGGCATAGCCCGCCCGGACCCACTTGATCAAATGCATGATGACGTCCCCGTCGCCAAACCGCTGCCCCGTGCGCACGCCCTCGCGCAAACAGTGCAGGCTGGCCCATTCCCAGCTCTTCCGCCACTGCCCGGCATCCCCCTCCTTGCGCGTGCCCGCCCCAGGCTCGGGATTCGCGCCACCGCCGCCGATGTAACGGTACAGCACGGGCAGCCCCCAGAGGATCCCGGTGGCGTGAACCACCGTGTCCCCCACGGCGTAGGGCGTGGCGGGGGCGGCCGACCATTCGCCGCGCGACGGCTGCACGCCCAGGCATTTGGTAGCGAACAGCGGCAGGTCGCGCTGGTAGTCGACAAACCGGGGATCTTCATCGACGTCATGCTCGCCAGGCGTCTTCGACCAGTTGCCGATGTACCCTTTTCCGAAATTGTTGTAATGGCCCTTGTTTCGAAAATCCAACTCTGCGTTTGGAACATAATTCCAGCCCGTGTTGTAATCGATGTCCCCGGGATTGCCCACATCGAGAACGGGCGGCGCGCCCCGCTGATCGCCGCCCATGCTGTGGATGTCGTTCATCTTCAAAAACTTCGCCTTCTTGCCCGGCAGCTGCGGGTTCCACAGGATGTTCGAGCGGAAGGATTTGATGGCCCCGGGCCGGGTGTTGCCCGCTTCGGAATACTGGATCGCCGCATAGCCCATCGACTCCTTGAAGCCGCCGAACCAGGTGTTGTGCTCGAAGGTCCACTCCTTGCCGGCCGCCGCCCCGAGGATGGCCGTGATCTCGCCGCTGGCATACCCGTACAGGTTGGAGAGGAAAATCGTGCGCCGGCAGCCGGGCTGCGTGAACATCCATTCGCCCGAGTCGTAATTGCACGCGCCGGCATGCGAAAAGATCAGGCCATCCAGGTCGATGGGATACCTGGGAGTTCCGTGCAGCACATGGGGATTGTCCCAGTCGCGGTCAAGGAACACGAACGCATCGACCAGGCGATTGCCGGTCACGTGACACCACTTCTCGGACAGGCGGTAGAAGTTGCCCTCGCACAGGGCCCACGAGCCCGACTGCCACAGCACGTTCAGCCCGCCGCCGAAGTAGTTGCCCGTGATCGTATACCCGTCGATCATGGTCTTCTCGGCCGCGGCCACATCAAAGACGTTGCCAGTCAGCTCGCGCACGCCATTGGCCGCGGGGCCGCAGGGAAAAGCCAGGAAGACGAACTTCGACAGGGTCCCTTCATGAACATTCCCGGCATGGCGGAAAACGCCGCCCGGCTGCATGAAGCCGGTGATCCGGATCTGACCGCACCCGGAAAAGGTCGTGTGCTTCACATCCCAGATGACCCCCACCGGCCGCGGGGACCACTTGATGTCCCACCCCGCCGTGTTGGTGCCGCCGATCCGCGCGATGTCGCCGTACTCCGCCTTGAACGGCCCGCCATAATATTTATCGGCCCGGGAGAACGCGCCGGCGCCGCCGGCCGGATCAGAACCGAGCACCGCGTGGGACTCCGCCGAGCCAGCCAGCACGAAGGCGCGGAAGGCCATGTCCCCGGAAGAATGAAAGCTGTAGCAGGTCGCCTGCGGCGCGGCGGCCTTGGAGGCATCCCAGTGCCAGGCGCCGCCGCCCTGGACCGTGACGGCCGTCGTGGTGGCGTCAAGGCCGGGAGTATAGATCACATCGCCGCGAACACGGAGATCGCCGCCTTTGGCGATCACCAACGCGCCTGACTTCTGCAAATGAATCGCCGGGGTCCCGCTGGCGCCCGAGGGTCCCACGATCCGCGCATCGGCAACCGTGACCGTGACGCCATCCCGGATGCGGATCGTATCCCCGTCTCCGGGAATCGCTCCGTCCCATGTGTTCGTCGTGGACCAGTCGCCGGTGGCCAGGGCGGTTCGCTCCGTCGCGGAATCGGCCCGAAGCAGGTCTGGCATACCGAGCAGGGCAAGAACCATCAGGATAGTCAGGAGTCTCATCGACTTTCTCCAACGATCAGGCCAGCTCGATCATCCGGCGGATCTGGACGGTCTTGGTCTCCGGAATGACACGGTCGCGATACAGCACCGCCAGGCGATCGGCCAGGACGGCATCGCCCCCGCAAGCCAGCGCGGCCTGCCGGACCCGGTCCAGGACGGCCGACTCCATGGCGGCATCCGTGATGGCCTGGTCCAGCCCCTTGACATCCCGCGCCTGGGCCAGGGAGCGGAACCGCTCGGGACTCTGGAGGAACTTGCTCTCCGCCACCTTGCCGCCCAAATCCACGCGGAACTTGAAAGCCGGCCGCGCCGCCGCCCGCCGCTCCCAGTCCGGCCCCGCCCCCGCCCCCTGTTCAACCAGGTCACGGACCAGCGCCTCATCCGCCTGGCGGATCTCGTCCCGGACCCTCTGCAAATCGTCATGCGAAAAACTCATAGCGCCGCCACGCGCGCGGAATCCACGGCCACGCCCACCC
>CAIKKV010000002.1 GCA_903828035.1 uncultured bacterium | reverse complement strand
GCCCTGCCCCCCGAAGGCGTGGCCTACGTGGCGCAAGGCATCCTGAGCGCCACCTTCCAGTATCCCACGGGCGGCGCCGAGGCCATCGACACGGCGCTCAAGCTATTGAAGGGCGAATCCGTTCCCAAGACCCTCGTGCTGGGATCGCGGGTGTTCACCCAGGCCACGATCCCGTCCGGTGGAACACCGATCCAATAAGCAAGAGTCGCATGCGATAGAAAGACTGATATGCCATCCCGAATCAAGACAATCATCCGACGGGCTCTCAACGCGCTGGGACTGAAACGGCGTACGGCCTCCCTCGAACAACAACTCGGGAAGATCGAGGACCCGTTCCGCTCCGCCCTGCTCTCGATGTACAGCGGCCATCCCCAAAGGGGCATCGACGGGAAGATGCACGTGATTGACAAGATCACCAGCATCGCGCCCCCGCAAGGCCTGTGGCTTTATGACTTGTGCCTGAGCGTCAAGCCGCAAGAGACGCTTGAAATCGGCATGGCCTACGGGTTCAGCACGCTTTTCTTCCTGGCGGCCGCCGCCAAAAACGGGATGGGCCATCACACGGCCATCGATCCCTTTCAGCGCGCGGACTGGAACGGCATCGGACTTGCCCGTGCCCAGGCGCTCGCCCCCCGATGGGGAAATGAGCCGGCTTTTCGGCACATTGAAGAACGGTCCGACCGCGCCGCGACGGATCTCGCCCGTGCCAACTGCCGCTATGACCTGATCTTCATCGACGGCAATCACCGGTTTGACGACGTGCTGGTTGACTTTTACCTCTACGCCCCGCTCTGCAGGATTGGCGGGCTCATCATTTTGGATGACGTCTGGATGAGCAGCGTGCAGACCGCCATCGCGTTCATCGGCAGGAACCGCACGGACTTTTGTGAAGTTCCGGCAGCGGGGCCCAATGTCCGCCTGTTCCGGAAAACGGGGGATGACCACCGTCCCTGGCACGATTTCCGCCAATTCCGCGTCGCACCCTCTTCCGTCGACATGAAGTTCAAGCAGTGGTGACTGCCCGCAGAAGCCCCGGCCGGTTGGTCGTGATGGAGTCCACGCCCGCTTCCGAGAGGGCTTTGGCCACGGCGGGATCGTCCACGGTCCACACGTGGAGCTCCAGCGCGGCCTGCTGAAAGGCCTGCGCAAAGCCGCGATCCAGCTTCAGGTGCACGTACACGTCGGCCCCGTCCGCATTCAGCGCCTTCACCCGCTGGATTATCCCGTCCGGAGCGCCCTGCCTCGCGGGGCCTTCCGGGAATACCGACAGCAGGTGCGCCTTGAACTGGGGCATGCTCTTTTTTGCGCCGGAAATCACATTGCCGACGAATGAAATGAGGACGACCTGCTCGGGGCGCAGTCCCGAATCTGCCAGCGCCTCCTCGAGCGGCTCGAGGATAGCTTTTCCGCTTTTGATCTCGATGTAAATCCGCTTCCCCTCCGGCACCAGTGCCAGGACTTGCGCCAACGTGGGCATCCGCTCACCAGCCCATTCCGGACCTTTCCACGCGCCCATATCCACCTGCTGGAGCTCCGCCAGGGTGGACTCCGCCACTGTCAGGCTCCGGTCTCCGGTGCGCCCGGTAGCCGGATCGTGCAGGCAGACAATATGCCCATCCAGGGTCAGACGGAAGTCGCCTTCGATTCCATCCGCCCCCTGCTCCCAAGCCAGCCGGAAGGCCGCCAGTGTGTTTTCCGGTGCATCATGGGAAGCACCCCGATGGGCAATCAATAGCGGTTTCATAGGTCTGACTGTAACAGGGGGTTAGGTTCAATGCGAGGTCGATAAAAGCCCGTTGAATCAAACGGGTATAAATTTAATGGTGGAGGCCTTCACGCTCAGATCAAACCCGTGGCAAGTGCTATAACAATGGCTGCTGGAATAGGGCCGTTTGTTTTAAACACCCTGGCGTTGTTACTAGGATTCATCAGGAATACTCCGTCCCATTTGTGAAGCCGCTCTCCGTTACCTGGCTTCATGAT
>CAIKKV010000001.1 GCA_903828035.1 uncultured bacterium | reverse complement strand
TCGGAAAGGAGCAGACATGGTGAACCTTTAGCTGGAAATCGTAAACGCAGCTATTGCGCCGAGCTGGCTTTTATTAGAGAATCTGGCTCAGGAAGGGACGAAACTGCCTGCTATGGGACGGCAGTGAAAAGAAACAATTGTCCCAACGACCGCTTAGCCTGTAGCCGCCGGCACGGCTCACGCCGCGCGTAGACGTTCGACACGAAGAGACAAAGAGATGACATCGATCCTGATCATGAGCTCGACTCTGGCGATTTCCGTCTCGTTCCTCTGCTCTCTGGCAGAGGCCTTGTTGTTGAGCCTGAATCCCTTAACCCTGAATCGCTTGCAGGCCACACGCCCTCGGGCAGCGGAGTCGTGGAGGCGCCTGAAGAAGAATGTGGCGCGTCCGATCACCGCAATCCTCGTCCTGAACACCGTTGCCCACACCGGCGGAGCCACCGTTGCCGGCGGCGCCTTCGCGGAATTATACGGCGAGCACAACATCTGGATATTTTCCATCCTGTTCACGATCATTATCCTCTTCGGCACCGAAATACTGCCCAAAGTCATCGGCGTGACCTTTCGCAACCAGCTGGCGCCGTTTGCCGGGCCCATCTTGGAGGTTGTCACCCGCGTGCTCCATCCGGTTATCGTGTTGAGTGAAGCCATGTTCAGACGGCTCATGGCTCACGAGGAGTCCGAGCAGATTACCACGGCCGATCTCGTGATGCTGGCGTCGCTCGCGCGATCCGGCAAAGCCATCAACCTGGAGCAGGAGAACATCATCGTCAATGCGGTGCGCCTTAGCCACACCGCGATCACGACCGCCATGGTCCCCCTGGAACGGATCCGGTTCCTCGCCAGGGACGCGACGCGCGAATCGCTTCTAGCGCTGATGAAGGAAAGCGGACACACGCGCTATCCCGTAAGCAAAAGCCTGGACGCAAAGGATATTTCCGCCTACATCGTCACAAACAAGGCGGTTCCTGATGCGGGTGGCGAGTTCGCCCAGCTGCTGGCCCAGGCAAAACCCCTCCGCACGGTTGACAGCAGCGCCACGCTTATGACCGGCCTCCACGCGATGCTTCAGCACAAGGAGCATCTGCTGGCCGTGGCGGACGGTCATCAGTGCGTGGGAATCGTGACCTTGGAGGATATCACCGGGGAGTTGCTCAGCGCGGACATCGAAGAGTTCAGATAGGGCGGGTATCGGCGAAGCGCCTTACCCGAAAGAATGACGTTCGGACTGGATAAAAGAAAAGATTTATTCACGCGGAGCCGCGCAGCGCGCAGAGAAGAAAAGGAGAGTTTGCCCGATGAATATTGTCATGATGGTGGATATGGAAGGCATCAGCGGCATCTGCCGCAAGTCGCAGGTCCTGCCCGATGGCGAGCACTACCAGGCGGGCAGGCGTTATTTAACCGCCGACGTCAACGCCTGCGTGGACGGCTGCTTCAAGGGCGGGGCGACCCGCGTGACCGTCCGCGACTGCCACGGGTGCGGCTATCACCTGATCTGGGAGGACCTGGATCCCCGCGCCGTGTACGCCCAGGGGGCCGGCCGGCGCGGCCCGCGGATTCCGGGCCTCGAGAAAGCCGACGGCCTGATCCTGCTGGGCTACCACGCCATGGCCGGAACGCCCCAGGCGATCCTGGAGCATACGATGAGCTCAGCGCAGTGGCAGACCTTCTGGCTGAACGGCAAAAAGGCCGGCGAGGTGGCGATCGACGCCGCGATGGCCGGCGACCAGGGCGTGCCGGCCATCATGGTGAGCGGCGACGACAAGGTCTGCCGCGAGGCGCGCCGGCTGATCAAGGATATCGTGACGGTCGAGGTGAAGCAGGGGCTCGACGTGGAGTACGGGCTTCTGCTGCCCAAGGAGGAGGCACACCGGCGCCTCCGCGAGGGATCGGCCCGCGCCGTCGCCCAGTGCCGCGCCATCAAACCCTTCAAGGCAGCCCGCCCGGTGCGTATGCGGCTCGAGCTCGTCTCCCGCGGCGGCGTGCCCGTGGGCCGGCCGGGGGTGCGCGTCATCGATGGCCGCACCTACGAGGTCAGCGCGCCCACCGTCGAGGCGGCGCTGCAGCTTCTCTGCGGGTAGATCTTTTCTTTCCATATCTTGAATCTGGGAGATCGCGATCAACACATCCAACGCTGAGTCCGTTCCCCCGACGATTCGCGAGCCGTCCCGGAAGCTTCCGGTTTCCGGCGCCTTTGACGTGGTCGTGGCCGGGGGCGGCATGGCGGGCGTGGCCGCGGCGGTGGCCGCGGCGCGCAACGGCGCCTCGGTCTGCCTGCTCGACAAGGCCTACGGGCTTGGGGGGCTGGCCACGCTCGGCAATGTGATCGTCTGGCTGCCGCTCTGCGACGGGCGGGGCCGGCAGGTCATCGCGGGGCTGGCCGAAGAGCTGCTGAAGCTGTCGGTCGCGGATCTGGCCCGGGACAACCGGCCGGCCCGGTTCATCGGGATTCCCGCCTGCTGGCAGCCGGGGGGCGACCCCGAGGCGCGCAAGCGGACCCGGTACCAGGTGGAGTTCAACCCCGCCTCCTACCTGCTGGCGCTCGAGAAATGGCTGCTCGAGGCCGGGGTGAAGCTGCTCTACGACACCCGCGTCTGCGCCGTCGCGCGGCGGCGGGACCGGATCCAACACCTGGTCGTGGAGAACAAGAGCGGCCGGAGCGCCGTGGCGTGCCGGGTTGTCATCGACGCCACCGGCGATGCCGATGTGTGCGCCCTGGCGGGGGAGGAGACCGAGTCCCTCGACACGAACGTGCTGGCGGGCTGGTATTACTACCTGACCGCCTCGGGGCTGCATTTGGACCCAATGTCGAACCGGTACAGCCCCGAGGCGCGGAAGGAGGGGGCGGTCGGCCCCTTTTTCCGGGGGGACGACGCGGAGCAGGTCACGGCGCAGATCCTGGGCGCCCGGGCGATGATCCGGCAGCGGATGGCCGCTTTGCGGGAGAAGCAGCCGGAGGAAGAGGCACAGCTGGTGATGCCCAACATGATCCCCTGTTTCCGCATGACGCGCCGGCTGGTCGGCTCGTTTTCCCTGGGTGAAAAAAACCGGCACGAGTGGTTCGACGATACGATCGGCCTGACGGGCGACTGGCGCAAAGACGGCCCGGTCTACGCGATTCCCCTGCGCTCGCTTCTCGGCGTCCGCAACCGGAACCTGCTGGCGGTCGGCCGCTGCATTTCCGCGGACACGACCGTCTGGGATGTGACCCGCGCGATCCCGGGCTGCGTGGCGACCGGGGAGGCGGCGGGAACGGCGGCGGCGCTGGCGGCGAAGGGGAAGGGCTACAACCTGCAGGCCCTGCCGGTGGCCAGGCTGCAGGCGCAGCTCAAGCGGCAGGGCGCGATCCTGGAACCCGAAATGGCGATGCCGGCGGGGGAGTGAACCCAGCCCTCAATCGGCCACGATCATGCTGGCGTAGACGATGGGATTTTCAACCGAGGCGCAATTGCCGCGCCAGACGGAGAGCGCGCCGTTCTTCTGCCGCGCCAGGTTGAGCAGGAATGTTTTCCCGAGGTTCAGGTCCTTGAGGGGGATCTGGAGCTCGATGCCGTCGGGTGACAGCTTGCTGACGGCCGAGGCGGGGGCGTTCTTGAGGGCGCCGGTTTGCAGGTCCAGCTCCAGGATGGCGGGCTTGGCGTCGGAGTCGGAGGCGAGATAGAGGCGCATCGTGTCGTTGGTGCCGGGGGCGGGGCTGGTGACGAGGGCGTAGAGCATGCTTCCGTCGGAGGAGAGGCGCACGCGGGTTTCGGAGTCGGGATCCTGCTTGACGGTGTATTTGCCTTCCTTGCCTTCAGCCTGCAGGCCGGTGCAGAGGGCGGCGTCGGCCCACTCCGTTTTCTGGACCTTGCCATCCACTTTCAGCGTCGCGGGGCTGCGGGGGATCTGGACGAGGGACATGGCGTCGGCGATATCGACGGTCTTGAACTCCATGGCCGGCTTCTGGCCGTTGTAGAGGCGCAGGCCGATGTCGTATTTGCCGTCGGCGATGCCGCTTTTGCGTTTGAGCGTGACGTTGAAGAACTCTTTCTTGCCACCCTTGAGGGAGGTCTGGAGGCGGGGGAAGCCCTTCCAGTCGGCGGAGGGTTCGATGACGGCGTCGAAGTCGGGGCTGACGACGGCGAGGCGGATATCGGCGATGGGGCGGTCCATGGTGTTGAGGAGGTAGACGCGGAAGGAGGCCTCCTTGTTGATGCGGAGCTGGCCGTCGCGGATGTCGACCTTGACGGCGAGGTTGTCGCGCGCCTGGGCGAAGACATCGTTGCACAAGTGGGCGTGCACGGGAAGGGCCAGGGCCAGCAGGGCCAGCGGTATGAGAATTTTACGCATGGGATTCTCCTTTTAGGGCGCTAATTGTATCATTCGCCGGCTGTTGATGCCAGCAGGATTGTTTTGTATCCTCTTCGTAGCCGCGCCTGATAAGGCGCGGTCCTGTGCCATGTCCACCGCTTATCAGCGGCGGCTACACGGGTGCAAGTCCTGTTTTATCATGGTGCCATGAGGGTGCGGCTGGTAAGATCGGGACGATTTTTGATAAATCCCAAAAGGAGAGACTGATGAAGAGCAAGCAGATGGGCGTGGCGGGGTGGTTGGCCGTCGGATTGATCTCGGCGGCGTGCCTGGGCGGCGGATCCCTTTCGGCGGCGGAGAGCACGGCGCAGGGGGTGGCGGTCAAGTCCGGGGAGTCCCTTGGCTTTCTCGGCGACTCCATCACGGCGAACGGCGCCAAGCCCCTGGGCTATGTGACCCTCGTGGTGGCGGGGTTCGGGACGAACGGCATTGCCGTGAAGGCCTATCCCGCGGGAAAGTCGGGGCACAAGTCGAACCAGATGCTGGCGCGGCTGGAGAAGGACGTGCTGAGCAAGAAGCCGACCTGGATGACGGTGAGCTGCGGCGTGAACGACGTGTGGCACGGGAAGAACGGCGTGGCCTTGCCCCAGTATGAAAGCAACATGACGGCGATCGTGTCGCAGGCCCAGGCGGCCGGGATCAAGGTGATGATCCTCACGGCGACCATGATCAAGGAAACGCAGACGAACGCGCTGAACCAGCAGCTGATCCCCTATAACGATTTCCTGCGGACGCTGGCGAAGGAGAAGAAGTGCCTGCTGGCCGACGTGAGCGCGGATATGCAGGCGGCGGTGGCGGCCGGGCAGGTGGCCACGAAGGGCAACATCCTGACCGTGGATGGGGTCCACATGAATGCCCAGGGCAACCGGATGATGGCCCGCGGCGTCCTGAAGGCGTTCGGGCTGAGCGAGGCGCAGCTCAAGCTGGCGGAGAAGGCCTGGGACGAGATTCCCGTGCCGGCCCCGAAAGCCACGCAAAAAGCGAAATAACGAAGCGGCCGACGCTTCAAAAGAACGGCGAGCATGAACTTCCTCCCGCGCGGACTGTCCTTTTTTGTGGCGCTCTTTTTGGCCGGGGCAGCCCCTGCCGCCTACGTCCAGGTCACGTTGCCGGTTGACCGGCTTCCGGAGACGCATGACTATCAGAGAGCGCTTCGGCTTTACCTTCACACCCTCGGCACCAACGACCTGGCCGTTCCCGTTGTTCCGTTTACTGCGCGGTCGCCCGCCAGCGACGATGAACGCTATGCCCTCTGGCTGCTCGCTCTCCAGGCGCCCGGCGTCTCCGAAATACGCCTGCCGGCCGAGTCGTTCACCCTGGCCGCCCTGGAGAGCACCAACGGACTGGCCCTGCCGGCCGAGCCCGCCGCCTGCCAGTCCCTCGCCTGGCTGGCGTCATGGAATTATCCGGGAAATCCCTATTACAACGTCCGCGCCGTCAAGCTGCGCGCGCTCGTTCTCGCGTCCGTGGACCTGTGCATGCTGGATGCGCTGCAGGAGACCGATCCGCGCGGCGCCGCGCGCTCCGACTTCCTCGGCGGCAACCTCATCTGGATCGCCGACACGTTCCGTCTGTGCAAGGACGTGCTCCCCCCGGAGGCCCGGCTCGCCTTCGAAACAGGCCTCAAGAAAATGGTCCATCGCCTCGTCGACTGGGGGCCGACCGGCTTGATGACCGACATGGACCTGTTTGCGCCCGTGGGCCTCTGGTACGCGCGCGAGGCCCTTGCCGATCCGGAGCTTTCGACCCTTGCCGAAACCTACGCCCGCCTCCTGTTCACGGATCCCGCCTTTTTCAATCCCGCCGGCTACTTTGTCGACAACGGCTGCTTCGACACCTCCTACAATGGCATCAGTCTCTATTTCGGGTCCTGGGCCGCCCTTGTTTCCGACTGGCCGTTCGCGCGCGAGGCCGTGGTCAAATCCCTTCGCCTGCGCGCCCACCTCTGTTTTCCAAACCCCGGCGCCGGTTATTCCGGTCCCAGCGCCATGGCCTCCCGCACCTCCGGGGATCCGCCCCGCGATCAATGGCAGTTTCCCGCGCGCCTTCACGCGGACGGCATGCTGGATGACAGCGCGTTGCTCCTGTGCGGCATACCCGATGACGCCGCCCTTGCCGGCGCGGCCTCGAATCTCGTCCAGGCGCTTAACCGGAATCTGTCCGCTCCCCTGAAGACCCACCCTTGGGCCGAGTCACACTGGAGCCGCCGGATCAATTACGCGGCCGACAACGCCCCCTCCGGCCACCTGGCCCGCGCCCGCGCGCGGATCCAAGCCCAATCGCTGCAGCTTCCCTATTCCGGAAGCCAAACGTTTATCCGCGCCTTCGGCGAGGCGTTCACGATCGCCCGATTCCCGGCCTATGCGGTGGCGATCCATACCGGGCCGGTCGGGAAGTCCTTTGGCCACAACAACCTTCCCCTTGGCTTCGGCGGAGGCCAGTTGTCCGTGTTCTGGACTCCCGGGACCGGCGTCACTCTAGCGGGCCGCCGGCGCGGCGTGCAGGGCGGGGTGCTGGATTCCTGGGAGGAATGGCGCTCCTGGCCGGTTCACGCGGTCAGCGGGGTGACCCGCTCAAACACGCTGGTAACCTCCAATCGCATTCGCAAACCCGCGGTCGGGAGCCGGCTTTCGGAGACAGGCGCGGTGGTGGAGGTGGCCGGCCGCCTCCCGTGTCTGGATCCCGCGGCGCATACGGAAACGGATTCCGGGCTGGAGTATCGCCGGCGGTTTACGGCCGATTTTTCCGGCGTCGCCATCGAGACCACGGTTTCCGGCGCCGCGCTTTGCGCCCTGTCCGAATTGCATGAAACGCTGCCGTTTTTCCTCCAGGAGACCGCCGTCCAGACCGCGGCTGTTTTGCGGGTCCGCAGCGGTGGCCAGTGGCTTGACGTGGCGCCCGGGCAGCGCGTCGCGCAGGTGTCGGCCATCCGGACGCACCGGTTTTCGGGAGCGGTGGAGGTGGCCTTCGACCGGCCCCGGGCCGTCCGCTTTTCCCCCGTGTGGCGCGATGGCTACCAGACCCGGGCCGTTGC